>CAYXQU010000403.1:0-1509 GCA_964467305.1 uncultured Eubacteriales bacterium | reverse complement strand
CAGCAAGGCGCAGCAGCTTGTGGTCACGTGGTACGACGCGCAGACGCAGACGCTCACCGCGCACAACCACTACAACGCCGACTTCCCCGGGCGCTGCGCCTTCGTCGCGTGCGACCGCCCGCTGCACTCGTGGACCGCCAGCCGCACCGAGTTCGTGGGCCGCAACGGCCGCGCCAGCGACCCCGAGGCGATGCGCCGCGCACGCTTGGGCTCACAGTCGGGCCGCTATCACGACAACTGCGGCGCGCTCATGACCCGCGTCGAGATCGAACCCGGTGCCACCGCCAGCGTGTCGTTCCTGCTGGGCCAGACCGCCACCCTCGACGAGTGCCGCGAGCTGGTCGAGTCGCTGCGCGTCCGCGGAGCCATCACCGCCGAGAAGACCCGCGCCACCGGCTTCTGGGACGACCTGCTGGGCGCCGTCGAGGTCGCGACCCCCAGCCCTCAGCTCGATTTGCTCGTCAACGGCCGCCTGCTCTACCAGGCAACCGCATGCCGGCTGTGGGGGCGCACCGCGACCTACCAGTCGAGCGGCGCGTTTGGCTTCCGAGACCAGCTCCAAGACGTGCTCGCGCTGCTCACCGTGCGCCCGGACCTGGTGCGCGCACAGATCATCGAAGCTGCACGTCACCAGTTCCCCGAAGGCGACGTGCAGCACTGGTGGCAGCCCTACTCCGGCCGCGGCGTGCGCACGCACATCACCGACGACCGCCACTGGCTGCCCCTTGTGGTCGCCGAGTACCTCGAGGCCACCGGCGACACGGGCGTGCTCGACGAGCAGGTGCCGTTCGTCGAGGGCCCCCTGCTCGACCCCGGTGCCGAGGACGCCTACCTCCAGCCCACCGTCTCGCACTACACCGCGAGCATCTACGAGCACTGCTTGCGCGCGATCGAGACCGGGCGGCCGCTGGGCGCGCACGGCCTGCCACTCATGGGCGGCGGCGACTGGAACGACGGCATGAACCGCGTGGGCCACGAAGGCACGGGCGAGAGCGTGTGGCTCGCCTGGTTCCTGGGCCACGTGCTCACCCGCTTCGCGCCCGTGTGCGAGTCGCGTGGCGAGTCCGAGCGCGCCACCGAGTTCCGCGCCTGGGCATCGTCACTCGCCTCCGCTGCCGAGAGGACCGCATGGGACGGCGCATGGTACCGCCGCGCCTACTTCGACGACGGTACGCCGCTGGGCACCGCAACCTCTGCCGAGTGCCGCATCGACGCGATCGCACAGGCGTGGGCGACGATCTCCGGGCTGGGCGACCCCGTGCGGGCGACGCAGGCGCTCGCGAGCGTCGACGAGCTGCTGGTGAATCGTGACGCCGGGCTCATCGCGCTGCTCGCTCCCCCGTTCGACCGCATGGACCACGATCCCGGCTACATCAAGGGCTACGTGCCCGGTGTGCGCGAGAACGGTGGCCAGTACACGCATGCCGCGCAGCAGGTGCGCGAGCACCGTCCACAGCGCGGCATGCGTGTACTGGCCACCGTTCTCGCGCACACCGGGCACGTAGCCCT
>CAYXQU010000402.1:0-1511 GCA_964467305.1 uncultured Eubacteriales bacterium | reverse complement strand
CCATGAAGGCGTTCGGGACCCGGTCGTCGGTGACGGTGTCAGCGAGCTCGATCACGCGCATCGGCAGCGTGTCCGGGTCGCCGATGCGGTCGCGTGTGTCTTCGACGCCCGACCCAAGCTGCAGGATCCCGTCGAGCAGCGTGTCGTATCCGGTGGGTGCGGACTCCCAGGCAGCAGCACCGATCGTGCCGTGGCAGCGTCGTGGCGTCCCGTCGCGCAGCAGCACCAGGTCAATCGCTGCACTTGCCGAGTTCCCTGATCCTGCGGGGAATCCGACGTATCCGTAGGCGAGCACGAGGTGGTGGTCCTTTCGAGATGGGCGGGTGGCGGGCTAGCGCGATGCCGTCGGTGTGAGCACTGGCAGCGGGGTAGCCAAGGTCTCCTGGTGGATGGCTGCTCGCCGCAGGAACTCCAGTTGCGTGGTGAGGTTCGCGGCGACTTCGGGCAGTTCCGCGGCCAGGTTCCGGGCGTGGGCGGTCGCGATGTCTGCTCGGGCGCTCGAGGTGAGGAGGTCACTGAGTTCGGTCGAGGTCGTGGTCATGCTGCGCACTGCGGCGAGGTCGCGGAGGGTGCTCTCGATGGGGCGTAGCCCCTCGCGGTAGGTGTGCAGGGCGGCGACGCGATCGATGAGGGTCTCCCATGCCTCGTCGAGGGCGGAGCGATGGTGGGTCCATTGCGTTGTGACTGCCGGGTCGTTTCCGGTCGGGGCCACCAGGGTTGAGTCGATTTCCCACAGTCGTGCCGCGTGCTCGTAGATCTCGCGTTCCGCAGCGGTGAGGTCCAGCCGGACTCGGTGCTCGTCGAACACCTCATCCCGCCAGGCTGGAGAGCTGCGGATGTCGTTGAGGATGGAGGTCGCGACGTAGACGAGCTTCGCTTCGCGTCTGGGGTTCCCTGTCTTCCATTGCTGATTGATGTCCCGCAACCTGCTTGATCGGTCCGTATCCAGTAGATCGACAAACGCCGAGTGCAACGGCAATTTGAGTTCGCGTGTGGCCGCGCTGATCTGGCGGTATTCGGCTTCGTCGACCTTCCACGGGTCTCGGAAGATCCACCGGCCGGCGGGAATAGCCACCACGGCACCGACCAGGGCCAGTACGCCTCCGATCACTTCCGTCTGCTGTCCGACCTCGGCGCCGTGCGCCAGAAGAAGCAAGCCGATGAGCATCAGGAGTGCGGCGAGCAGCACTGAGAAGCTCTGCCCAGCGTCTGCCTTCGATACGCGGTCCGCGTTGGCGACGCGTTGCCGCGCCGTCTCGCGCAACTCGGGCGGGAGTGCCGTCTCATCGAGGTACCGCCCATACCAGGCAGACCTACCGAGACTGTCGATGTCAGCAGTGGTGACAGCCTCGACTTGCGCTTCGATGGCACGTGCCACTGCCGCCGGGTTCGGGTGTTGTCCATAACTCGACACGACTGACTTCTCCTGTTCGTGGTGGTGGCGGAACGATAGTGGGGGCCTACTCCTCGCGGTCATGCTGCTGCGAGTTGAGTGGATCCAAGCGGCGGAC
>CAYXQU010000401.1:0-1513 GCA_964467305.1 uncultured Eubacteriales bacterium | reverse complement strand
TCCCCACGCGACGCACGAGCAAACTCGACCCCATCGAGGTGATCCAGAATGGCTGAGACGCTCCTTGTCGCCGAGTCGCTCGACCGCATCTACGGCGAGGGCGAAGCCGCCACGCATGCTCTGCGAGATGTCTCTTTCGAGCTCGTAGAGGGCGAGTTCGCGGCGATCATCGGCCAGTCGGGTTCGGGCAAGTCGACCCTGCTCAACATGCTGGGGCTCCTCGACACACCCACCGCCGGCACCGTGCGCTACCGCGGCACCGATGTCGCCACCCTGACCAAGGCGCAACGGGCAACGATGCGAAACGACCTCATAGGCTTCGTGTTCCAGTTCCACTATCTGCTGCCCGAGTTCAGCGTCTATGAGAACGTCGCGATGCCCGCACTCATCCGAGGCGAGCTCTCGGCGACCGAATCGCGCGCGCGCGCCGAGGAGGCGCTGGGACTGCTGGGCCTTGAAGGGATCACCGATAAGAACGCCAACCAGCTCTCAGGCGGGCAGAAGCAGCGCGTCGCGATCGCGCGTGCGCTCATGAACCGGCCAGCATTGCTGCTCGCCGATGAGCCCACCGGCAACCTCGACACGGTGAACACCAACCTCGTCTACGAGCTGTTCAGACGCATCAGCACCGAGACAGGAACCGCCTTCATGATCGTCACGCACGACCGCGCGGTGGCGCAGCGCACCGACCGCATCTTGGAGATAGCAGACGGGCGGCTGGTCCAGGACATGCGCAACAACTACCGCGGCTGAGGCACCCGTGCCGGGCTCGGAGCACACCACGCCTTGCTACTCGAGCGCGCCCTCGATGTCTTGGAAATCGCTGTCGCTTGGCATGTCGATCGACTCGAGCTCCCGCTCGAGGGCCTCGAGCTCGCGTTTGAGCGCCTCGGCCTCTCCGGCGTCCAGCGGGCCGGTTTTCACCGGCTCGTTGGCACCTGACTGGCCGGACTGATCCGCGGCAGAGCCCGAGGGTTCGTCCGAGCCAGTGGCACCCGCCGAGGAGGTTGCCCCGACCGAGACGGTACCGGCCGAAGACTCCCCGGACACGCTGCGACGCTCGGTGCTTCGACCGCAGCCAAAGACCCCGAGCGACGCAACGAGGAGGAGCACGAGTGTGAGGCTACTGAGCGGTCGTCGTGGCATCCAGGCTTCCCGACTGGAGCAGTGACTCGATCTGCACCCCGAGCAGGCGCATCGCGTCGCGCAGCGCCGCCCGAGCGGCCTTGAGCTCGGCCACGGCCGTGCGACCTGTGGTCTTCGCCGAAGTGAACGATCCCTTCCAGTTATCCGCATCCGGCACGGCGCGAAGCTGCGCAGCGGTCTGGCTTTCGATCGACAATGCAGTGGCGAGGTGCGCCCGCGCATCGTCGAGCTTGGCGCGAACGGCTCCCACGTCTCCGCCCGCTGCCTCGACCCGGTTGGCAAGCGAACTCACCCGCGCGATACGCCGCTCGATATTGGCGGTCGCCGCGCTGAAGCGCGCGCTGCGGGCCCGAACACGGTTCTCGAT
>CAYXQU010000400.1:0-1523 GCA_964467305.1 uncultured Eubacteriales bacterium | reverse complement strand
CAGCCGTGGGGCCGGAGTGCCCGGTGTTGACCTCAGGAGCGGTGAGCGTCGTGCTATCTGCCCCGTGCATGCTGTGGCACTTCGAGCACAGATTGGTGGTGGCGCTGACCGTCTGGTGGGGCGACAGGGTCCACTGCGCGGTGACCGGACCGACCTGCACATGCTCCGACTCGCCACCGTCGTCATCGATCGCGGTGACACGGTAGTGGTACGGGATGCCGGCTATGCCGCGAAAGATGTCTGCCTGAGGCTCGGTCGTGGTCGCTATCTTGCGATAGGCGCCGTCTGCCTGCGCAGACTGGTACACACGGTAGGCGGTGACCGATGGTGAGGGCGACGCGGTCCATGCCAAGACGGCGACAATGGGGTCTTGAGCGCCGGGTGTCGCCACCAGGGCGATTGGAGGGTCGATCGAGTCCGCGTACGCAAAAGCGGGCAGCACGGCGATGACCGCGATGGCCAACAGGGCCACGCGGAGCAGTCCCCGCACGGGACCCGCGCTATCGACGCGTCGCATAACCCCACATCTCCTACCGTGTCGCCCCTTGGCGCACAAGCCGCATCCTCGTCGTTTCTATAGGTACCGTAACGAATATGATGCCAGCTGAACGCGGGTTCTACGGGGATACCCTGTGGGGATTTCGTGGTGGACGCCGCGGTGCTCGTCGGGCGTCACGCGCGCGGCCAGAACACGTTGGTCGCGGCCTCCTTGCCGATCGTCGTCGATGGCCCGTGGCCGGGGTGGACCTTGAGGTCTGCAGGCAGAGGTGCCAGTTCGCGCGCGATCGACGAGGCAAGGTCCCGAGCTGAACCGCGAGGGAAATCCGTGCGGCCTACGCCGCCGGAGAACAGCGTGTCGCCAGAGAACAGCGCACGATCATCCCCCTCTGTGACGAGCAGGCACACGCAACCAGGAGTGTGTCCGGGGGTGTGGATGACCGTGAGCGTGAGCGCGCCGGCCATGAGCACATCACCGTGGTCGAGCAGCTGGCCGGCGGGCGGTGCGAAGTGGCTGTGGAACCCGAACAGCGCGCCGCCCGAGCCTTCGGCGGTGGTTATGAAGTCGGCGTCCAAGCGGTGCACGGCGACCGGGACAGGATGGTTCGCCGTCAGCTCGCCCACGGCACCGATGTGGTCGAAGTGCCCGTGGGTGAGCACGATGGCACTGATGTCCCTATCGCCCACAGCCGCGAGAATGCGCGTGGCATCGTCGCCCGGATCGATCACGAAGACCGGGCCACCGGATGAGTCGCCAACGACCCAGCAGTTCGTCTCGAGCGGTCCGACTTGCACCCTATCGATCCGCACTCAGCGCTCACCCTTCTTCTTGGCGGTCGCCTCGCCGGGCAACATGCGCCGCGCTTCGAATACACCGTCAACCTGCTTCACGTCACGCAGCAGCGCATCGAGCCGGCTCATCTCCCCTATCTCGAACAGGAACCGCATGTCGACCAGACCGTCCTTATGTGTGGTCGTCGACGAGGAGAGGATGTTGACGCCCGACTCCGCGATGGCCATGGTGA
>CAYXQU010000399.1:0-1527 GCA_964467305.1 uncultured Eubacteriales bacterium | reverse complement strand
CCTCGGAGAGCGCGTGGCTCGCCGGGTTGACGAGCGAGAACAGCCGCCAGGCCTGCGGACGCCCTTCGCGGGTCAGCACGTGGCTCACGCCGGAGGAGCTGGAGCGACTCGAGACAGCATCGGCATCGTCGTCAACCACCAACCGCACACGTGCGCGCGTGAGCGCCGACTGGACGGGCGGCGAGTCCTTCTCGGCTGAGCTGGTGCGGATCGGCACCCGCGCCCAGTACCCGCCCACGTCGTTTGCGACGCGCGAAGTCCACATGACGCGCGCGATTCCGGTCGAGTTCGAGGTCGAAGGCACCGTGCGCCTGCCGGCGGGTGCGCCGGTCGACGTCGAGATCCGGTGACAGGGGATACCGTGCGGCCACCGCGTCGCGCGTCAAGAGAACGGATGAGGTCATGACGAACACAACGAAGAGGCCCCCGGCGATCGTGATCGTCGCGCTCGTGCTGCTTGTCGCGGGCGGAGCGTACTGGTGGTGGTCGACGCAACAGGCCCAGCAGGACTCCGGCACGCTGGTGTTTGCCGGGACCATCGAGGCCAACGAGTACCAGGTCGCCAGCGTGCTGGCCGGGCGCATCACCACGATCACCGTCACCGAGGGCGACAGCGTCGAGGCGGGCGACACGATGGTGACGCTCGATGACGCAGCGCTGAAGCTGCAGGTCAAGCAGGCCGAGCAGGGCGTCGTCGCAGCGAAGGCACAGGTGCGCCAAGCCAAAGACGACGGGACCGACGCCGAGGAGGACGCCGCTCGCGCACGCCAGAAGCAGGCCGAGGCCGCAGTGAAGATCGCCAAGATCCAGTTGGGCTATGCGACGGTCGCCGCTCCCCACACCGGCACCGTGATCGCCCTGCCGGCCAACGTGGGCCAGAACGCCGGACCCGGCAAGACACTCGCCACGATCGCCGACCCCGAAGACCTGTTCGTGCGCGTCTTCGTTCCCGAGCCTGACCTGGGCGCGGTGAAGGTGGGCGACACCGCCAGCGTGAACGCGTCGGCCGGCGAGTTCCAAGGCACCGTGACGTTCGTCGCCTCGTCAGCCGAGTTCACCCCCAATACCGTGGAGACCGAGGAGCAGCGCGGGAACCTGGTCTACGAAGTGCGCGTGCGCATCGACGGCGCTACCGGAACGCTCATCGCAGGACTGCCGGTCGACGTGGAGTTCGTGCGCTAGTGGCCACCGCGCTTGCCATAGAGGCCCGCGGGCTCGCCCGATCGTTCGACGCGATCCGGGCGGTTCGTGATGTCGACCTCGCTGTCGAGCGCGGAGCGGTTTTCGGGCTGCTTGGCCCCGACGGAGCCGGTAAGTCGACGCTGATCCGCATGCTGGCCACGGTGCTCGAGCCCCAGGCCGGCACCGCGACGGTCATGGGGCACGACGTGGTCCGCGACCCCCGGCACGTGACCCCGGTGATCGGCTACATGTCCCAGGCGTTCTCGATGTATCCCGATCTCACCGTCGCCGAGAACCTCGACTTTTTCGCCACGTTGCGGGGCGTGGCGCGCCAGGAACGTCGCA
>CAYXQU010000398.1:0-1529 GCA_964467305.1 uncultured Eubacteriales bacterium | reverse complement strand
GAGCGGAAGTAGAAAGCGATATCCGAGAAACCCTCGGCCTCGGCGATCTCGGCGAAGCCCGGGTACATGTCCTGGGCCTCTTCGTCTTCACCGGCTGCCGCTGCGGCCAGGTTGTCGGCGGTGGTGGTGGCACCAGCGATGTAGGCCAAGTGGCCCAGCGCATGTGCGGTTTCCTCGGCAGCAGCGCGCTCGAATGCGTCGAGCGTGGACTGCGGAGCGCCCTCAAGCTCTGCGATGCGACGCCACAGCGTGTAGCGGCGGTTGGCCTGCGACTCGCCGGCGAAGGCGGCCTTGAGGTTCTCAAGCGTCTTGCTGCCGGTCAGATCGCCGGGACCTTCGTAGACCGAGAACGCCTTGCGGCTGGCGCCGCAGGTGGGGCACTTCTCGGGAGCGGGACCCACGTGCAGGTATCCGCATGCAGAACAGCGATTCATCTCAACCATGATCAAACTCCTCCCATACCAGTGAACAATCTACTATCCCTACCCCCTTCGCGCCGAGATGGGCTCGATAGGGGAGTGAAGGCTTGCTGGGTCTTGACCCGAACCCGTGCTCCTACGCCGCAGGTGGCGTCGCCGGACTCAGCTCGCGTTGCAGCTGCGGCACGTACCTCTGAGAGTGATCTCGACCGAGTCGAGCCTGGCACCCGGAGCGGCGTCGAGCAGGGCGATGCGGGTCTCCGGAGACAGGGGAACGTCGACCACGGTGCCGCAGTCGTCGCAGACGAGATGCGCGTGCGCGCTGGGGTCGGCATCGAAGCGCATCGCGCCGGGCATCCCCAGCTCGCGCACGAGGCCGATCGAAGCGAACTCGTGCAGGGTCTTGTACACCGTCGACAACGAGACACCGGGCATTCGCTCGGTGACGCGGCGTGCGACATCCTCTGCCAGCGGGTGGCTCGTATCGCCTGCGAGCACATCGATGACCGCACGCCGCTGAGGCGTGAGGCGCAGGCCGGCGTCGCGGAGCCTCTGCGTCGCGGTCTCTGTCTGCAGCATCATCGCTTCATCACCTCATAGTGATTCCGATATAACAATTCATAGCAGGTAGTAACGTGATGAAGTATACTCAGCGTTCAGAGCCGGTCAAGTCCCGATCGAAGCCGAGTACCCGCGTGCCCGATCGAGAGACCGCGCTTCGGGAGGGGTACCACCATTGATGAGTGAGTTCGGTCGAGTCGAAAGGAACCTGATGCAAACCAGAGCATCCCGCTCACTGGCGGTCGCGGCGTTCGTCGCGATGTCGTTGGTGGCTTCAGCTGCATTCGCCGCAGAGCTGCCGGTCAAGCCGGCCGGGGTCGATCCAGCGATGTTCCCGCCCGCGGATAGCTGCGCCTGTCACATGGGGTTGGTCTCTGAGTGGGAGCTCTCGATGCACGCTCAGGCGCTCACAGACCCCATCTATCAGGCGAAGCTGGCGCAGGCCCAAGAGGCGACCGACGGCAAGATCGGTGAGTTCTGCGACACCTGTCACGGTCCGGCCGCGACCATGACCGGAGAGATGGCCGCGGGCGGCACCATGAGTCCCGG
>CAYXQU010000397.1:0-1532 GCA_964467305.1 uncultured Eubacteriales bacterium | reverse complement strand
CCACAGACGCAGTCAGGGCTGCGGTGAGCCCCACCACCGTGCGAGCACGAGGCCTGCGCTCGCCCAGCGCGAAGATGATCACGGCTGCGGCCCAAGGCGCCGCCACGGCAACCAACAACGCTGTCTGCCCGAGACTCATCCAACCACCCCACGGACCATCGCTTCGGCAGCGGGTGTCACCAGGTCCAAGATAGGTTGGCCAGCGACGCCCACCAGCAGCGAGGCGACCGCGAGCGCCATGGGCGACCACGACAGCCACGCAGAGGGTGCGTGGCGTTCGTCGCCTGAGCCCACACCAGCATCGGAAGCCGGTGCGCCCAGGAAGAGCGCGATCACCTTGAAGATGTAGACCGCCGCCAAGACGCCCCCTCCCAGTACGGGGATCGCCCAGTACCAAGCACCGGTCTCAAGCGCCGAGGAGACGTAGAGCCACTTCGAGACGAAGCCACCAGAGGGCGGCAGCCCCAGCATCGAGACGCCCGCGAGCCCGAAGGCGAGCGCCTGTAGTGGCGCGGTGCGGGCCAGTCCTCCAAGGCCCGCCAGGCGATCGTGCCCCATCTCGTGCAACACCGCACCGGCCACAAGGAACATCGCGCCCTTGGCCAGCGCATGCGACACCGCGTGGAAGATACCGGCGCTCACCGCGGTGGCGGCCTGCTCGGTGGTGGTCGAAGCCCAGACAAGCGGGAACAGGATGAACAGGTAGCCGATCTGCGCCACCGTCGAGTAAGCCACGAGCATCTTGAGGCGCACCTGCACGAATGCCTGAACCGAGCCCCACACGATCGCGGTGGCGCCCAGCAGGCCCAGCAGCACCGGCAGCCCCGAAAGCAACTCGCCGCCGTCCATGGCCAGCATGAGCCGCAAGATGATGTAGAAGGATCCCTTGACCACGAGCGCCGAGAGGACCGCGCTGACCGGTGACGGGGCGTTGGCGTGCGCAGGCGGCAGCCAGAAGTGCATGGGGACCAGGGCGGTCTTGATGACGAGCCCCGAGACGACCAGCGCGAGGCCCACCTGGGCGGCCGCGCTCGTGGTTGCAGACGCGGCCAGCAGGCCGATGTCGAGCGTACCTGCGGCACCGTAGATCATCGCGACACCGAACAGGTAGAACAGCGATCCGGTGACCGCCGCGAGCATGTAGCGCATCGCAGCTACAAGCGCCGTCCGGTCCCCGCTCACCGATACAAGCGCGACCGCCGAGACGCTCACCAGCTCGAGACACACGTAGAGGTTGAAGGCGTCGTTCGTTGAGAACAGCGCGACAAGCGAGCCCCACAGAAACATCCAAAGCGGCCAGTAGTGCCGATACTTCTCGTCGGCTCCGAAGTACGCGGCAGCGTAGACGGTCACACCAAGGCCGACGACCGACGCGAGCGCGATCATGACCGCGGAGACGCCGTCAATCCGGAAGTCGATACCAAGCGGCGCACCCCAGCCACCCACCTGGTACGCCAACACGCCGGCCGCACGCACCTGCAGCGCCAGCGAGAACGCCAAGACGACCTCGGCGAGGGCTGCGATGAGCGACA
>CAYXQU010000396.1:0-1540 GCA_964467305.1 uncultured Eubacteriales bacterium | reverse complement strand
CCAAAATTGCTGCTCTTGTAGGGCTTCTTCTCGAACGTGGCGACCGCCCGCGGATTCTGCCCGTCACCGGGCGCCACCGAGACGATCGAGCTTCTCGGCCCGGCTATCCTGACCGAGCGCCACGTCGAGCCGCCGTCCTGGGTCACCGAGATGAACCCCAGGTCGCCGGTGGAGCCGCCCAGGGCGTTGAAACCGCCCATGTAGCCGGTGTTCGCGTCAGCGAACGACACGGAGCGGACTGTCTGCAGGCCGAAAGCCGGCGCAACCGGCGTCACAAGTGCAGCAGCGATTAGTACGGAGAGAATCCGTCTGGCCGAACGCATCAAATCACCCTTACCCGTTGAAACTGGCTCGGCCCACGAAGAGCCGATGGCGTGACCTTGCCGGTGCCACGCTAAGCCCAACGCTACACCCCGATTGTGTAGACGATGTGGACGCTTCTTACAAACACTTGCAACACCCATGCCGTGCTGCGGTTCACGCCCGCCAGCGGTCGTGGTGCACGAACGCGGGCTCGTAGCGCTCCGCAGGCGGCTTGGTCTCCGCCGGATGCCCTATCGACAGCATCGCGAGCGGCACGATGCCCTCCGGCACGCTGCAGATACGCGCGACGTTGGCGCTGCGCTCCTCGATGGGGTGCACCCCGATCCACACCGCCCCAAGCCCTATGGCGTTGGCCGCGACCAGCGCGTTCTGCACCGCCGCCGAGCAGTCCTGGACCCAGTAGCCGGGGTGCTTCTCGGCACGCGTGTCTCCGCACACCACGATGGCGAGCGGCGCCGAGGCGACCATGTGCGAGTACGGCGTGGCGTGCGACAGCGCCTCGAGCTGAGCGTGCTCGGTCACCACGATGAAGCGCCACGGCTGCTGGTTGCCGGCGCTGGGAGCCGCCATCGCAGCGCGCAAGATCACCTCGACGTCACCGTCGGCGACCGTTTCGCCCGTGTAGTGCCGAATCGAGCGTCGGCCCATGATCGAATCGAGACACTCCATGATCACTCCTGTTCGTCGTGGTTGTCCGCGAGTGCTGCGACCCGCTTGCGGTCCCTTCTGATGACCGGGGCTGAGCCGAAGAGCAGGTCGTTTTCGAAGCTGATCCGCTCAAGGCGGGTCAGGTCGGTGACAAGCGCGTCCACGGTTGCCGGCGCCCAGCCTCCCGAGACGGTCAGCTGCGAGGTGTCCACGCCGTCGAGCTCGCCGGACTTGCGCGCATGCTTGTAGGCCTTGAGCAGCGCGCCTTTGATCCGCGGCCGGGTGGAGGGAGCTCGCAAGGCATCAAGCATCCGGGCGCGCAGGTCTTCGAGCACCGAAGACCCGGGCCGCTTGGGCAGTGCTGCCAACGCATGCCCGATCTCATCGGCAAGTGGGCGGTTCGTCTCCTGCACCACGAACTTGACCACGTGCCACGCGTCGTAGAGGTCGCGGCTGGAGCGCAGCTCGTGGCGGCGCAGCCACAGCCACGCGTGAAGCCGCCTGCGCCAGTCCCACCACAGCAGCGGGTTGGCGAGCCCCTCGTCGGGAATCAGGAACCAGCCGCGCG
>CAYXQU010000395.1:0-1557 GCA_964467305.1 uncultured Eubacteriales bacterium | reverse complement strand
GCGCCGGAGGACCCCGAGACCACCGGCGTTGAGGTCATCGCGCAGCCGCGGGGCAAGAAGCTCGCGAAGAGGTCGCTGCTGTCCGGCGGCGAGAAGTCCCTCACCGCGCTCGCACTGCTGTTCGCGGTCTACAAGACCCGCCCATGCCCCTTCTATATCCTCGATGAAGTGGAAGCGGCCCTCGACGACACCAACCTCAGGCGTTTCGTCTCGTTTGTCGATTCCATGCGCCGTCACACTCAGTTCATCGTCGTGTCGCACCAGCGGCGCACCATGGAGATGGCCGACGTGCTCTACGGCGTCTCGATGCAAGCCGACGGCGTCAGCAAGGTCGTCAGCCAGAAGCTGGAACGCGCCATAGAGACGGCCGAGGAGTAGCGATGAGCTCTCCGTGGTTCAAGCGGCTTGCAGATGGGCTCACCAAGAGCCGGGAGCGGCTGGGCGAGCAGCTCAACGTCTTGCTGCGTCGCGGCCCCGATCTCGATGAGGAGTTCTGGGCCGATCTCGAAGATGCGCTCATCGGTGCCGACATCGGTTTCACCGCTACAAACGACATCGTCAGCTCACTTCGAAGCGAGGCGGCGCGCAAGGCGCTTCCTGATGCCGCCGCGGTCATCGACCTGCTGGTCGAGCGTATCGCGCAGGAGTTCGTCTCGGGTGAAGACCCGTTCGAGGTCGATCCGGTCACGATTCTGATGGTGGGCGTCAACGGCACGGGCAAGACGACATCGGTGGGTAAGATCGCCAAGCAGGCCACCGACGCGGGTCGCAGCGTGATCCTGGGGTCGGCAGACACCTTCCGGGCCGCGGCAGCCGAGCAGCTCGACGTGTGGGCGCAACGTGCAGGCGTTCCGGTCTTGCGCAAAGACAGGGGAGCGGATCCCGCTGCTGTCGCGTTCGACACCGTGGCAGCCGCTGCCGAGCGCGGCGCCGACCTCACCTTGATCGACACGGCCGGCCGCCTCCACACATCGACTGACCTCATGCGCGAGTTGCAGAAGGTCCAGCGCGTCACCACCGAGAAGAGCGCGGCACCGGTCAAGACGGTGCTCGTGATGGACGCGACGACGGGGCAAAACGGGCTCGTCCAGGCACGGGAGTTCGATACCGCCCTTGGCGTCGACGCCATCGTGCTGACCAAGCTGGACGGTACAGCGAAGGGCGGCATAGCGGTGGCCATCTCGCGTGAGCTGGGGATTCCCATCGTGCGTATCGGCATCGGTGAGGCGCTCGAGGACCTACGGCCCTTTGACGCGCAAGCCTTCGCCAAGGCGTTGGTCAGTGGATCCTGACGAGCTGCATATCGGACCCAGCGTGCTGGCTCCCGGAGCAAGCGACCGGGGCGACCGCATCGCGCGCAAGATCCTCATCCCGCTCACGCTGTTGCTGCTTGTCGTGGTGGGCGTGTTCTACGTGTTCTTCTCGGTGATCATGGTTGCCGGTGAGTCGATGGAGCCCAACTTGCTTCCTGCCGACGGTCTGCTTGTGACCCGCACTTACGATCGGCCCATCCGTGGGGACGTGGTGGTGTTTCGGACCATCGACGGCCAGGAGCAC
>CAYXQU010000394.1:0-1569 GCA_964467305.1 uncultured Eubacteriales bacterium | reverse complement strand
CGGAGTGGGGCGGGGAGGGCGCGATCGTCTGTGCGCCCCCAGCGGTCCGTCACTCGTCCATCGGCGATGTGAGGCACGCTTCTAACAAGCGCATCGAGCAGAACGCCAAAGGGTAGAATCGACCGAGAGCGCATCGGCGTCTGCTCATGCGCAACACGTTAGACACTCCGAAGGCGTGAACGGGGGAGCATGTCGGCGGCCCTGTCGCTGCGTTTCACTGGCCTTCGCTTGCGACGAACTCTCCGATACGCGTGATGCCGTCCGGCCTATAGACCGGTACGACCCGCTCCACACCGCTCCGCTCGGTCTGCCATAGAATCGCTTCTTCTGGCGATCTCGGGGTCGGGCCATCAAGGTCGGCGCGGTACGCATATCCGGTTCTGCCGTTGGTCGCTTCGACAATGATCAGCTCGGGTTCGTGATAGCCGTGGACGGTCTCTGTCGGCGTGCCATACGACAGGCCTTTGTCATTCACCGGCCACAGGCGCCAGTCCGGGTCGGCGGGTACGAGCAGCCCTGGATCCGGCTGCATTCGTCGCACGCGAATCTGGTTCGTGTCTGGCGCTTCTGAAGGTTGATTCTGCGCGCCGCCATCGGCGGCGTGAACCGTGACAACGGTGACAGCGACTACAGCGAGAAGGGCGATCGCAACTTCTCTGATGCGGGTTGAGCGAGACATGAGTGGCCTCTCAGTCGGAAGCTCCTCCCACGACAGTGCCCCAGTGACGGCCCTCAGCGCTGTTGCGTTTCCAGATGGGAACGTTACCGTTGAACTGGCGTTGGGCGGGTGTCTAACAAGCGCATCGAGCAGTCGCGCAGGGGGTAGACTGACCTGAAGAGCGCATGGCGCGCTACTCATGCGCAACAACGTTAGCTAGAGCGCTGGGAGCTCGGGTGGACAAGCTCGGTGGATTCGCGAGGTTCGTGCTGGCCGTTTCGGTGTCGTGGTTCGTCTTGGGGAGCCTCGGCATGCTCGCCGGACTCGGGTTCGCGACCCTGACGGGCAATGGGCCCGCCGTGTGGGCCGTGTTCGGGCTGGCGATCCTTGTCGCTCTGGTCACCGCGCTGCTCGGCCCTCGCCTCCTGGCTTCAGTGCCGGGTCCAGTCTGGCTCACCCGTGTCGCGCTCTCGTGCGTGCCCTTGTTCTTCTGCGGCTACATGCTCGTCAGTGGCACGCCGGACTGGGATCCTCGTCCTTTGCTCGCGGGCTGGGCTTTGTGCGCAGCTGCATCGGTCATCGTTTGGCGCAGGACGCGCGTGGTCGTGCGTGAGTCGCTCACTGCAGTTGCCTAGCTAACAAGCGCATCGAGCGGACACCGCAGGTTAGAATCATCCCGAAGCGCGTGAGTGCCGCTCATGCGCAACACGTTCGAAAGGCACTTCAGCACTTCTCGGTGTCCGCAAGCCTCTGTGACCATACAGCTGCGATTCATCGGCGATTTCAGCCGCGGTTCCGCCGTCAGCTCAGGCACGTCGGCTCGCTCGGTGATCGACACGGTCGCCGGCACCGCGGCTCTGGGCGCTGGGTGCGGCGGCGGCTCGACGTCGGGCTGCATGGTCCCTCCGCCT
>CAYXQU010000393.1:0-1587 GCA_964467305.1 uncultured Eubacteriales bacterium | reverse complement strand
ATCCTGGCGACCATCGCCGCGCTGCGGGACCGCTACGGCATCGCCGTGATCGAGGGCGACATCGCGAGCAAGGTCGACGCCGAGAAGGTCAAGGCGCACGGTATCCCTGCGGTGCAGATCAACACCGGGGGCGCATGCCACCTTGAGTCCGACATGATCAAGCGCGCGGTCGATACGCTGGACCTTGACGACCTCGATCTCATCATCGTGGAGAACGTGGGCAACCTCGTGTGTCCCACCGAGTTCTATCTGGGCGAGCATGCCAAGGTGATGATCCTCTCGGTGCCGGAAGGGCACGACAAGCCTTACAAGTACCCGGGCATCTTCCAGATATCCGAGGCGGTCATCCTGAACAAGGTCGACACCATGCCGGTCTTCGACTTCGATGAGGCCGAGTTCGAGACCGTGGTCAAAGGCCTGAACCCTTCGGCGCCCATCTTCAAGGTGTCAGCGACCAAGGGCGAGGGCGTCGACGCGTGGGCTGAGTGGCTCGCTGCCCGCATCGAGGCGGTGCGCCTCGCCGCCGGCAAGGAACCCCGATGATCTCCCGCGAGGAGGCCCACGGGCTCGTCACGCAGCGCATACCGCAGCCCAACCTCGTGGCCCACTGCGTGGCCGCCGAGATCATCATGGAAGCGCTCGCCCGGCACCTGGGCCTTCCCGACGCCGATGTCGAGCGCTGGGCACTCACCGGGCTGCTGCACGACCTCGACTACGCCACCACCGCAGATGACCCAAGCGTGCACGGCAAGAACACCGTAGCCGAGCTCGACGGTCAGATCGACGACGAGATGATCCACGCGATCCTCGCGCATGCGTGCCACGCCCCGCGCGAGAGCCGGCTCGATCATGCGCTGTGGTGCGCCGACCCCACCACCGGCTTCATCGTCGCAGCTGCGCTGGTGCGTCCGGACAAAGACATCTCCCAAGTCCAGCTCAAGAGCCTGAAGAAGCGCTGGAAGGAAAGCGCATTTGCGCGCGGTGCCAATCGCGAGCAGATGGCCGCACACGAGATGCTGGGTATTGAGCGCGACGAGTACCTGTCGCTGTCGCTTGCGGCGCTCCAGGCCAGAGCATCCGAGATAGGCTTCTAGCCAGCGTCTGTGCGACCGCAAGTAAGCTCCGGGCAAGGGTGCGCTTGACCAGCGTGTGTATACTCGGCTCCGAAAACGCTCCCGCCTGAAAGGCTCGCACTTGAAGCTGGTCGTCACCGAGAAGAACATCGCCGCCAAGAAGCTGGCCGAGATACTGGCCATTGGCAAACCCAAGACCGAGAAGGTGTACAGTACGCCGGTCTACACGTTCAGCCGCGATGGCGAGGACTGGGTCTCCATCGGCCTCAAAGGCCACATCCTGGGCGTCGACTTCCCGCGTCAGTTGACTCACGACGGTGGCTGGAAGGCTGTGTGGGAGAACGAGTCGGTCACAAGCGCGCCCATTCCCGCGACGCTCGGTACGCCGCCGTGGCCCAAGCGCAAGCCGTTCACCGCCGACGGCGTTGACCTCAAGAGCTGGAAGCTTGCTTCGCTGCCGTATCTGGTGTGGGCGCCGGTGGGCAAGGTTCCCGCCGAGAAGGAGCTCATCCGC
>CAYXQU010000392.1:0-1589 GCA_964467305.1 uncultured Eubacteriales bacterium | reverse complement strand
GAGCAAGACGATCAAGGAGTTCTACCGCCACAAGCCGGGTGGGAAGGGGCACTAGGTGGCGACACAGGGGTCCAGCGGGCGTTCGCTGATCGAGCTGACCAGCGTGGTGAAGACCTACGACACCGGCGAGGTGCCGTTCACGGCGCTTCGGGGCGTCAACCTCGAGGTGGATGCCGGCGAATTCGTGGGACTCATCGGTAAGTCGGGGAGCGGCAAGACCACGCTCATCAACATGATCACCGGCATCGACCACCCCACGAGCGGCTCGGTCATGGTCGACGGCACGCCCGTCCACAAGCTGGGCGAAAACAAGCTCGCGATCTGGCGCGGCAGGACCATTGGCGTGGTGTTCCAGTTCTTCCAGCTGCTGCCCACGCTCACGGTGATCGAGAACGTCATGCTGCCCATGGATTTCTGCAACGTCTACCGTGCCGAGGAACGCCCCGCCATGGCGATGTCGCTTCTCGAGCACGTCGAGATGGCCGACCAGGCCTACAAGCTGCCCTCGGCGCTCTCCGGTGGCCAGCAGCAGCGCGTCGCCATAGCCCGTGCGCTCGCCAACGACCCGCCCCTGATCGCCGCCGATGAGCCCACCGGCAACCTCGACTCCAAGACCGCCGATGCGGTGTTCGAGCTGTTCGAGAGCTTGGTCGCCGCCGGCAAGACCATCGTCATGGTGACGCACGACAACGACCTCGCGAGCCGCGTGACCCGCGCGTTGCACGTGGCCGACGGCGAGATCGTCGAGGACCGCAAGCGCTGGCTCGACGACGAGCTTGCCGAGGAGGCGCTCGCCGAGCACCCCGCACACGCCTCCGGACCCGCACCCCACGACGCGGCGAGCTGACCGTGGCAGCGCCTCGCTGGCACAAGGTGGCCCGCGACCTGACCAGCCACCGCATCCGCACCGCGCTCGTGGTGCTTTCGATCGCCGTAGGCGTCTTCGCGATCGCCGTGGTGATGGGCGGGCGTTCGATCCTGCTGCGCGAGTTCGATGTGGACTTCTCGGCGAGCGTACCGCCCTCGGCGGAGTTCGACACCAGCGGTTTCGACGACTCGGTGCCGCCTCGCATCGCCGAGCGAGAGGACGTCCGCGCCGCCGAGGCCCGCAGGCGCGTGACGGTGCGCTACACCCGCGAGCCGGTCGCCGCGAACCAGTCCACCGCCGGATGGAAGACGCTGCGGCTGTGGGCGATCCCGGAGTTCGGACGTGGCGGCGTGCAGAAGCTCGTGCGCGAGGAGTATGCTGCCTGGCCACCGCGTGAGAACGGCGTGATCCTCGAGAAGAGCGCGCTGCAGCTTGTGGAGTTCTCGGTGGGCGAGACGATCACCGTCGAGACGGCGAGCGGCACCCGCCGAGAGCTGCGTATCGAAGGGTTCGCCCACGACATCAACGCGGTTCCGGCGCAGTTCCAAGGCTCGGTGACCGGCTTCATCTCCACCGACGCACTCGCCACACTCGATGAACCCGACGAGTACAACCACCTGTCGCTGGTCATGGATCCCACCATCTCGCGCTCGGCGGCCAGCCGTATCGCCGCCGAGCGCGAGATGGTGGGATCCATGACCAGCGACAGGTGGTTGTACTC
>CAYXQU010000391.1:0-1596 GCA_964467305.1 uncultured Eubacteriales bacterium | reverse complement strand
CGATGAGCTTCCCGGATCCGGTCATCAACGTCTCCATCGAGCCGAAGACCAAGTCCGACCAGGAGAAGCTGGGCACCGCGATCCAGAAGCTCGCCGAAGAGGACCCGACCTTCTCGGTCGAGCTCGACGAGGAGACCGGCCAGACCGTCATCGGCGGCATGGGCGAGCTCCACCTCGACATCCTCGTCGACCGCATGCGTCGCGAGTTCAAGGTCGAGGCCAATGTCGGCAAGCCGCAGGTCGCGTACCGCGAGACCATCACCAAGCCGGTCGAGAAGCTCGAGTTCACGCACAAGAAGCAGACCGGTGGTTCCGGCCAGTTCGCAAAGGTCATCATCGCTCTGGAGCCCTTCAAGGGCGAGGACGGCGCGACCTACGAGTTCGAGAACAAGGTCACCGGTGGCCGCGTGCCGCGCGAGTACATCCCGTCCGTCGACGCCGGTGCGCAGGACGCGATGCAGTACGGCGTGCTCGCCGGCTACCCGCTGGTGAACGTGAAGGTCACGCTGCTCGACGGCGCGTACCACGACGTCGACTCGTCGGAAATGGCGTTCAAGATCGCCGGTTCGCAGGCCCTGAAGGAAGCTGCCCGCAAGGCTGCTCCGGTCATCCTCGAGCCGCTCATGGCTGTCGAGGTCACCACCCCCGAGGACTACATGGGTGAAGTGATCGGCGACCTCAACTCCCGCCGTGGCCAGATCCAGGCCATGGAGGAACGCAGTGGTGCCCGTGTCGTGAAGGCGCTGGTTCCGCTCTCGGAGATGTTCGGTTACATCGGTGACCTGCGGTCGAAGACCCAGGGCCGGGCGAACTTCTCCATGGTGTTCGATTCCTACGCAGAGGTTCCGTCGAACGTCTCGAAGGAAATCATCGCCAAGGCGACCGGCGAGTAACCTCCGGGTTATCCCCTCGGTCACCTGCACGACCAAGTAATAAAACCGCACTGCTGCATACTGCAAGCAACAACAGTCCAGGAGGACATTCCAGTGGCGAAGGCGAAGTTCGAGCGGACCAAGCCGCACGTGAACATCGGCACCATCGGTCACGTCGACCATGGCAAGACCACCACCACGGCTGCGATCACCAAGGTGCTGGCCGACAAGTACCCGGATCTCAACGAGAGCTTCGCGTTCGACCAGATCGACAAGGCTCCCGAGGAGAAGGCTCGTGGTATCACGATCAACATCTCCCACGTCGAGTACGAGACGGAGAAGCGCCACTACGCGCACGTCGACGCTCCGGGTCACGCCGACTACATCAAGAACATGATCACCGGCGCTGCTCAGATGGACGGCGCGATCCTGGTCGTGGCCGCCACCGACGGCCCGATGCCGCAGACGCGTGAGCACGTGCTGCTCGCCCGCCAGGTCGGCGTGCCCTACATCCTCGTCGCCCTGAACAAGGCCGACATGGTCGACGACGAGGAAATCCTCGAGCTCGTCGAGATGGAGGTCCGCGAGCTGCTGGCCGCCCAGGAGTTCGACGAGAACGCTCCGGTCGTCCCGATCTCGGCGCTCAAGGCGCTCGAGGGCGACGCGAAGTGGGTCAAGTCCATCGAGGATCTGATGGATGCCGTCGACGAGTCGATCCCGGACC
>CAYXQU010000390.1:0-1606 GCA_964467305.1 uncultured Eubacteriales bacterium | reverse complement strand
GCTCCGGAGTACGAGGAGCTTGAGCCCAAGACCGAGATCTTCGAGACCGGCATCAAGGTCATCGACCTGCTCGAGCCCTACATCAAGGGTGGCAAGACGGGCCTGTTCGGTGGCGCCGGCGTGGGCAAGACCGTCGTCATCATGGAGCTCATCAACAACCTGGCCCTCGCGCACGGTGGTACCTCGGTATTCACCGGCGTGGGCGAGCGCACCCGTGAGGGCACCGACCTGTTCAACGAGATGAGCGAGTCGGGCGTCATCAACAAGACCGTGCTCGTCTACGGTCAGATGAACGAGCCTCCCGGAGCGCGTCTGCGCGTCGGCCTCTCTGGCCTGACGGCTGCCGAGTACTTCCGCGACCAGGGCCAGGACGTGCTCTTCTTCGTGGATAACATCTTCCGCTTCACCCAGGCGGGCTCTGAGGTCTCCGCACTTCTCGGCCGTATGCCTTCGGCGGTTGGTTACCAGCCGACGCTGGCGACTGAGATGGGCGAGCTGCAGGAGCGCATCACCTCGACCAAGACCGGTTCGGTCACCTCGGTCCAGGCGATCTACGTTCCCGCAGACGACCTGACCGACCCCGCGCCGGCCACCGCGTTCACCCACCTCGACGCCACCACCGTTCTGTCGCGTGGTATCGCCGAGAAGGGTCTGTACCCGGCGGTCGACCCGCTCGCTTCGACGTCGCGCGCCCTCGATCCCGAGGTTGTTGGCGAGGAGCACTACAAGGTCGCTCGTGCCGTCCAGGGCGTCTTGCAGCGCTACAAGGACCTCCAGGACATCATCGCGATCCTTGGTATGGACGAGCTGTCCGAAGAGGACAAGCTGGCGGTGTCCCGTGCCCGCAAGATCGAGCAGTTCCTCAGTCAGCCGTTCTTCGTGGCCGAGCAGTTCACCGGCATGTCGGGCAAGTATGTCAAGCTCGAGGACACCATCCGCGGGTTCGCCGAGATCGTCGAGGGCGTCCACGATGACGTTCCCGAGCAGGCGTTCCGCTACGTCGGTACCATCGAGGAAGCCCTCGAAGCTGCCGAGCGCATGAAGGCGACGGTGTAAGGGGGCCTCATGGCAAGAACCCTACAGTGCGAGATCGTCACTCCCGAGCGCATCGTGTACAGCAACGAGGTGCGGATGGCTGTCGCGATGACGACCACCGGCGAGATCGGCATCCTGCCGCTGCATGCGCCGTTGGTCTCGACGCTCGCTCCGGGTGAGATTCGCCTTCAGTTCGGCGAGAACGCTTCCGACTGGGAGAGCTTCTCGGTGTCTGGCGGCTACATCCAGGTGCATGAGGACAAGGTGCTCATCTTGGCCGACGCGGCCGTTTCGGTATCGCAGATCGATCCGGAGCGTGCGCGCGAGTCGAAGGCCTCGATCGAGCACAGGCTCGCTGCACTGCCTGAAGAGGCTGTCGACGAGCGCGCCGAGTGCATCCGCGATCTCGAGTGGTGCGAGTTGCAGATCAAGGCTGCCGAGAAGAAGTAGCCAGCTGCAGATCCACCCAAAGGTGACGAATCAGCGAAGGACCCGGGGCAACTCGGGTCCTTCGTGCTTGTGGTGGGGTATCCTGTGCGCATGGAATCGATCATCGTCCGCGGTGGTCGCC
>CAYXQU010000389.1:0-1615 GCA_964467305.1 uncultured Eubacteriales bacterium | reverse complement strand
CACGGACCACACGCTCCATGCGCGCAAGTCCGATGCGGAACTGGTTTTGGATAAGCTCGCCCACGCTGCGGATCCGGCGATTGCCGAAGTGGTCGATGTCATCGACCTGATAGCCGTCGGTGCCGGCCCACAGCTTCACCAGATACTGGATGGCGGCCTTGATGTCTTCGGAAGTGAGCGTCGACTGCTCGTCGGGCAGGCTCAGGCCCAGCTTCTTGTTCACCTTGTAGCGGCCGACCTTGGCCAGATCGTAGCGCTGCGGGTTGAAGAAGAGGCCGTCGAGCAGCGCACGGGCGGACTCGACGGTGGGCGGCTCGCCCGGACGAAGGCGCTTGTATATCTCGATGAGCGCCTCTTCGCGGTTCTCCGTGAAGTCGCGCTCAAGCGTGCGCTCGATCGCCTCGGAGTTGCCGAACATCTCAAGAATCTCCTCGCGGGACTCGGCGATGCCGAGTGCCTTGAGCAGAATCGTCGCCGGCTGCTTACGCTTGCGGTCGACGCGCACGCTGACGATGTCGCGGCGGTCGGTCTCGAGTTCGAGCCACGCGCCGCGCGCCGGGATGACCTTCGCGGTGTAGTTGATCTTGTCGGTGGTCTTGTCCATCTCCTCGGCGTAGTAGACGCCGGGGGATCGGACGAGCTGCGAGACGACGACCCGCTCGGTACCGTTGATCACGAACGTGCCGCGATCGGTCATGAGGGGGAAGTCGCCCATGAACACCGACTGTTCTTTGATCTCGCCCGTGTCCTTGTTGATGAACCGGACGTCGACGAACAGCGGTGCCTGGAAGGACATGTCCTTCTCTTTGCACTCCTCTACGGAGTACTTGGGCTCACCGAACTCATGAGCGCCGAACTCCACCGCAAGAGTGCCGGTGAAGTCCTCGATCGGTGAGATGTCTTGGAAGGTCTCACGTAGTCCCTCATCGAGAAACCACGTGAACGAGTCCTTCTGGATTGCAATGAGATTGGGAACGTCGAGTACTTCGGGGATCTTAGCGAAGCTGCGACGCTCGCGCCGGTCGGCGCTGAGAACGAGGGATCCTTCTCCGCGGGGCACCAGGCGATTCCTCCTTCAGAAGATGGAGCGGCCGACATTAGTCGCAAAGTAACAGGCTAGTCAATGCCGGCCCCGCCGTCAAGAGTGATATGCATGATTCTCGTACGTGTCGAAGGGCCGAGCCCCGTATGGGGGTCTCGGCCCTTCGCGTACGACCTCTGCTCCGGGATTTCCGGGCAGCGATCGGCAGAATCGGTCTTACTTGACGGAGACGGCGGCGCCGGCATCCTCAAGCTTGCCCTTGGCCTCATCGGCCTTGTCCTTGGCAGCGCCCTCGATGACGGCCTTGGGGGCGCCCTCGACCAGATCCTTGGCCTCCTTCAGGCCCAGACCGGTGAGCTCGCGGACGACCTTGATGACCGCGATCTTGTTGTCACCAAAGCCCTCGAGCACGACGTCGAACTCGGTCTTCTCCTCAGCAGCAGCGGCCTCGCCGGCGGCGGCGGGAGCGGCACCCATCATGACGGGAGCGGCAGCCGACACGCCGAAGACCTCTTCGAACTCCTTGACCAGCTCGGCCAGCTCCAGGGCGGGCATCTCTTTCAAAGCTTCTAC
>CAYXQU010000388.1:0-1626 GCA_964467305.1 uncultured Eubacteriales bacterium | reverse complement strand
ATCCAGCTCCGGAAGCGCCTGCCGGTGGATCTGTCGGGCGTCTTGGGCGTCGCGCCCTTCTTCATGGCCAAGACCTTGGGATCGTATGCCATTGCGGAGTCACGTCTACGCGCGGCGGGCGAAGACGGGCATCCCGAGCCCTTCGCCGAGGCGCTCCTGGGGCATGAGGATATCGCCCGTGTAGGGGAGGGCGCTTGGGGTTACGAATTCGACGTGCAGACTCGCTGGGCGTTCTATCCGGCGGGTTCATCAAACCTGATCTCCACGGTGTTCTGTTCGCGAGGACTTGCGTGTGCGGGAATCGTGTGCGGACGCCCAGACTGGGTCGGGGAACTGCACAAGTCGGCCGATTTCATTCGACGTACGCTGCAGGGCCCGGCAGGTTGGTTCCGCTATACCGCAGACAGCGACCGGCTCGTTCACAACGCGAATCTGCTTGGTGCCGCGGTTGTTGCCGCTTCCGGGCGATTGCGCGGGGACCGGCAAATGGTCAGCGAAGCGTTGCGGGCCGCGCTGATCAGCGTTGAGGCACAGGATGCCAACGGCGGATGGCCGTACGGGGTAGGTGCCGGACTCGGATGGCAAGACAGTTTTCACACTGCCTACAACCTCGACGCGCTGCTTCATGTGTGGCTTGCCACCCGCGAGCAGCGAGTGCATGACGCGCTGTCTGTTGGCGCTGCGACGTGGTCTGAGGCGTTCTTCTCGGCAGATGGTGCGCCTGCGTACTATGTGGACGGCTCGGGACCCCGTGATATCCACAGTGCAGGCACAGCGATCGACGTTGCCGCGCGGCTCGCCCAACGAGGCCTGTGCAGGCCTGAGCTGGCTCGCACCGTCTTGGCGTGGACGGATGCGCATCTGGTGGCCGCGGACGGGACCACCTATTTCGCGGAAAGGAACGGCAAGGTCGACCATAGACACTTCGTTCGCTGGGGGGACGCTCACCTCGCTTTGGGGCGCGCATCGGTGGCACTCATGGAGGCGGGGTTCTTCGACCCCCTGGAGGCGGCTTTGGAGGGGGTCGGGTGATGGCGCGAGTTACGGTCTTCGGCGTGCCTCTGGATCTGCTGACCATGGATCAGACCGTTGAGCGCTGCCGAGAACTCATCGAAGAGGGGCGCGCCGTCCAGCATGTGGTCCTCAATGCCTCGAAGACCGTGATGATGGAGGACGTCGACGGGCTCAGGGAGATCATCGCCGAGTGCGACCTTGTGAATGCGGACGGGATGTCCGTCGTGTGGGCGGGCCGCTTCTTGGGATATCCGGTCCCTGAGCGGGTCACCGGCATCGACCTGATGGAGCGGCTACTTGAGCTCAGTGCGACCGCAGGCTACCCGGTGTACTTCTTGGGTGCGCGCCAGGAAGTACTCGAGCGGTTCACTGACATCGTCCGTCGTCGGTACCCAAGCATCGTGATCGCGGGTACCCGGAACGGCTACTTCGACGATGACGAGGCGATCGCCGCAGGCGTTGCCAGAAGCGGGGCACGCCTGATCTTTGTCGCCATCACCTCGCCCAGGAAGGAGCAGTTCCTCGCCTCCCAGCTGAGGAACATGGGTCCGGTGTTCGCGATGGGAGTTGGTGGCAGCTTCGATGTCTGGGCCGGTGAGGCTCGTCGTGCGC
>CAYXQU010000387.1:0-1648 GCA_964467305.1 uncultured Eubacteriales bacterium | reverse complement strand
GACCCACGACGAGGTGCGCAATGTGTAAGTGTGGACGACAGACCCACCAAAACCGAAGGTGCGAGGTCTGCAGGGCCGAAGCCCTACGTGTGGCGAAGAAGGGGACGCAGAGGGCGCAGGCTGAGAGAAGATCGGCATACGCACAATGGCGTGCCTCCGATCCACTCTCCTTTGCCCGAGACCGGGTCCTTTCGACTGTGCGAAAGTTCACGCGCGAGCACACACCCACGCAACTACGCAAGTCGCTGATACCCATGATGAGGTCGATTACGCTGTCGTGCGACGAATCTCAGCGTGAGCTGCTGCACGAAGGTCTGGAGCTGTATCCGGATGGTCCCCGCGTGGGCGTGACGCTACAGCGAGCTCTCGAGATGGAAATCGAGAAGGTCGAAGCGTCCGAACGGAGAAAGCGGGCGAGCGGTGTGAAAAGTGTCTACCGCGGGGGGCTGCCCGGATCGGGAAAGTGACACGGGTGCTACCGCCACAAGGTGCGTGCTGCGGCAGGCGCTGATCCGTGGATTCGACCCCAGCTCGGACGCTGCGCACCAAGGTGCAGTCGAGGTCCGAGGCGATGTGATCGATTAGCGGACCGTGTTCGACCTCGAGCTTCATGCCCTCGAGGACCCTCCTGCGAGCAGCAATGAAGGCGCTCGAAATGCTCTTTCCCATGTCCTATTCGTCACACCCTCGGTAGAGGGTGCGTTGGATGCACGCACGGCACGCATCTATCCCTGCGCAGGAACACGCAACGTACACACGACACCCGCGTGATCGCTCAACCTTCCTTCATCGTCGCCACCTGCCCAGGTGCGCACCGAGGTGCAGTCGAGGTCGGAGGCGATGTGGTCGATCAGCGGACCGTGTTCGACCTCGCCCGCCGTGTGCAGCCTCCAGCAGTCCATCACCTCGAGCAGCCGGGTGTACACCCGGATCGGTTGGCGACGCCTCGGAACACGCTGGTTGAAATCGCCGGCGACAATCGTCGGGGTCCGCGGATCGAACTGCGCCGCCAATTTCTCGATCTGATCGCAGCATTCGAGATGCTCGGACCAGCTCGTCGCGGCGCGGCGCCCGGTGCTGACATGGGCACTCGCCCACGGAATGCACACCGCGAGAACCCTCACCGGGCCGATCGGAGTCGAGGCCTGGGCGACCAGGACTCTGCCAGCGCCCGCCCCGGTCGTCAGCGCGACAGCATCCGTGAGCGGCCACCGCGACCACAGCAGGGTCTTGCGCCGGTGGGGATGCGACGTGATGTCGTATCCCCAGTCCGTGCCGGCGTCGGCCACATGGCTGCCGGCCGGGAGCAGGTCGCGTTGGCCTTCGGTCACGACAAGCAGGTCCGCGTCCATCTCCTCCAAGCGACGGCGTACTCGCCCGGCGCGGGACCCGGTCCCGCTCGCCCACATGGTGTTCCAGGTCGCGACGGTAAGTCCGTTGTTGTCCACGCTCGTACCCTACGAGGACCTGGCGGTACCGACGAAGACCGGCCCGCCGTCGACTCGAACCAGGTCTTCGTGTGGATCTTCTGTGTCGTACGTTCAGCCCTGGTCGTACTTGTCCCAGAAACGCGCCCGCAACCGATACCGGCTGTCCTCGTCCAGGTCGTAGATCTGCATCGCCACCGACGCATCCAGCAGCAGAGCAC
>CAYXQU010000386.1:0-1673 GCA_964467305.1 uncultured Eubacteriales bacterium | reverse complement strand
CGCGCCATAGTCGTGGAACAATAGACTGTACGAGCCACGAGCCACGAGCTATGGGCGAGGAAACGAGGAGGGGAGCAGGCCATGGCAAACACCGACAAGCAACGGAGCGCGCTGCAGACGATCTTTTCGTTCTTCCTGGGCCTGATGGTCACCGCATTCATCGGTGTGGGGGTCTACACGTTCTACCCACCGCCTGAGGAGGCGCTCCAAGACGAGCTGCAGACGCTCTACCGCCAGCAGGAGGACATCCAGGGCTTCAAGGATCAGACACAGCTCACGCCTGCCGAACGCACCAAGCTCCGCGAGATCCAAGACCAGATCCGCGAGGTGGAAGACAAGCAGAACGAAGGACGCGAGGTCTGGGGGCGCAACACGAGCATCGTGCTCATAGCTTTCGCCACGCTGGTCATGAGCGTCTCGCTGATCCGTGCCGAGCAGCTTCGCGTGATAAGCAACGGCCTGTTGTTGGGAGGCCTGTTCACCATGCTCTACGGCACCGGCTGGGTCATCGCGACAGGCACGTCTCAGGCGCGCTTCTGGGTCATGACGGTCGCGCTGCTGATCACGCTCGGGCTGGGCTACCTCAAGTTCGTTCGCAGCAAAGAGGCCTCGGTCGCGCCGGCGGTTGCGGGCGCCGAACCATCAAGCGCCGAGGTCGCGTCGCTGGCCCAGCGCGTCGAAGCCCTCGAGCAGAAGGCGGCTGCGGCTGCGGCTGCGTTCGGCGATCGAGACCACGACTGACGAGTGGGGCCCTCAAGAGCGGGCGCTCAAGGCGACGTGTGGCCCTAGAGGTACTGCCACACGTCGTCGACGCCGGCCTCCATCGCCGGGACGCAGTCCACGATAGAGCGCACCGGTTCGCCGGTCTCGATGTCGATCACACGCAAGTCAATGACCTCAGGTGACTCGAACCACCGGCCCGAGCCATCCGCGAGCATCTTAACGCGCGGGTGGAGTAAGTCGTCACTGTTCACTCGGTAGACCACGGCCAGGGACTTGTCGTCGAGGACGACCACCGCGCCCATGGGGTAGATTCCAAGCATCGCGACGAGCGCCTTGGTGACCGACGGGTCGTAGGCTTTGGCGCGCCCCTGCATCAGTACGGCGAGTGCCTTGTCCGGTCGGATCTCGCGGCGGAACGGTCGCATCGTGGTCATCGCGTCGTAGGCGTCGCACACCGCGACTATCTTGCTGAAGAGATGCTGCTCGGCATCTGCGGCTGGCTCGGGATAGCCCATGAGGTCGTGTCGCTGGTGGTGTTCGAACGCCACCACCATGGGCATCTTGTCCGAAAGCTGGAGCCGCTTGAGCAGGTCGGCGCCTTCCTCGGTGTGCCGCTTGACCAGCTGCCACTCGTCGGCGGTCAGCGGGCCGGGCTTGGAAAGGATCGCCTCGGGGATGCGCACCTTGCCAATGTCGTAGAGCAGCGCGGCCAGACCCAGCGAACGCAGGTCCTCGCTTGGCAGACCCAGTGCCGACCCCAGCGATATCGCGAGGATACACACGTTGAGCGAGTGGTTGAGCGTGTAGTCGTCATGGCCCTTGATCGCGGTCAGGCCTATGACTGCGGCCGGGTCTTGCAGCAGGTTGTCGAGCATCGACTCCACCACGCGGTGAAGCGCGCCCACCTCCATCACGCGCCCCAGCTTGGCCTGCGCTTCGATCTCGCGCAT
>CAYXQU010000385.1:0-1677 GCA_964467305.1 uncultured Eubacteriales bacterium | reverse complement strand
CCTCGTGTGGTCGATCGGACCCGACGGCCACACGTTCACCTATGGCGACGTGTTCTTGCGAAACGAGCAGCAGTACTCGGCGTACAACTTCGAGGTCGCCAGTGTCGACATGCTGCTCGGCCTGTTCACCACCTACGAGGCTGAGTGCAAGCGCACGCTGGAGGCCGGTTACGTCTTGCCGGCCTACGACTACGTGCTCAAGTGCTCCCATGCGTTCAACCTGCTCGACGCTCGCGGGGCGATCAGCGTCACCGAGCGCCAAGGCTACATCCTTCGTGTGCGCACTATCGCCAAAGCGTGTTGCGAGGCGTACCTCGAGCTCGTGACCCCCAAGAAGGCCACCGAGGAAGACTCGGCTGCCCAGGAAGGGGGTGAGGCGCTGTGACCACCTCACGCGACCTGGTCTTCGAGATCGGTACCGAAGAGCTGCCATCGAGCGCGGTCTACAGCGCGATCGAGCAGCTGGGTGTCGCCGTTCCCACGGCGCTCGACGAGGCACGACTGCAATATGGCGAAGTCACCGTACACGCGACGCCTCGCCGCCTCACCGTGCTCGTGAGCGCACTTGCGGACCGTCAGTCGGATTCGATCAGCACCGCCAAAGGCCCGGCGGCCAAAGCCGCCTTCGACGCCGAGGGCAAGCCCACGCCTGCTGCGATCGGTTTCGCGCGCGGCAAGGGTGTGCCGGTCGAATCGCTGCAAGTCGTCAATGACGACAACGGCGCCTACGTCTACGCCACCGTCGAGACGGTGGGTGTCTCGGCAGCAGAGGTCCTGCCGGCAATGATCACGCGTCTGATCGAGGGCTTGGACTGGGCCAAGTCGCAAAGGTGGGGCAGCGGTACGGTCCGCTTCCCGCGCCCGGTGCGCTGGCTGTTCGCGCTGCACGGTAGCGATATCATGCCGTTCACCTTCGGCGACCTGACCGCCACGAATGTCACCCACGGTCACCGCTTCCTGAGTGACGGCGCTATCCGCGTGGACTCGGCGGCGGCGTACATGGGCGCGCTTGAGGCAGGGAAGGTCATCGTCGACCAGAACGCACGTGCGAAGGCGCTGCGCGAGGGCATCGAGGCCGCCGGTGCTGCCAGCGGCGGTCGCGCCGTGATAGCCGAGAAGACCTTTGCCGAGGTCGTGAACCTCGTGGAGTGGCCCACCATAGGCTTGGGGACCTTTGACGAGGAGTTCCTCGCCGTTCCGCGCGAGATGCTCGAGTACGCGATGGGGGGACACCAGCGCTACTTCGCCGTCGAGCGCGCAGACGGCACGCTGGACAACCGCTTCATCGTCGCCCACAACGGCGCGCCCCAGCGTACCGAGCAGATCATCCGCGGACACGAGCGCGTGATCCGTGCCCGCCTGGCCGACGCGGCGTTCTTCTACCGCGAGGACCTCAAGGTACCGCTCGAAGGGTGGTTGCCCAAACTCGAGTCAGTGGTGTTCCAGATCAAGCTTGGCACCGCTGCAGCCAAGGTCGAGCGCAACGAACGCCTCACCGCTCGGCTGGCGCGCATGCTCGACGCCCCTGCCGATGAGACCGCGTTCGCCGAGCGTGCGGCGCATCTCGCCAAAGCCGATCTCGTGACCAACGCGGTTGTCGAGTTCACGGAACTGCAAGGCGTGATGGGCCGCTACTACGCGACCGCGGCCGGAGAGGCCCCCGAGGTCGCGTAGTAG
>CAYXQU010000384.1:0-1688 GCA_964467305.1 uncultured Eubacteriales bacterium | reverse complement strand
GCCACAACCTGGTGCCCGATCCGCGATTGCGATTCACGAAGCGCGCGCCCGTCTCGGCGACGTCGGTCATGCTTCCCAGACGCAACGGGTTGCCCGGCGCCACGATCAGCCCCTGCTCGCGGTGGGCGAGCGTCACGACCACGACGTCGCGATCTGGGAACATGTGACGCGCGTAAGGCACGTTGTACTGCCCGGTCTCGGTGTCCAGCAGGTGGCACCCTGCGATATCCGCCAGCCCCTGACGAAGCCCGATCAGGCAGTCCAGGCTTCCCGCGACGGCGGACACCATGTGTGTCTCGGCGGCCACTTGGTCGGCCAGGAGCTCGAGCGCGAAGTCGCTACTCGCCAACGCCACGAGCGGGCGCTCGCCGCGCGCCTCGGGGCGCAGGAGCATGCTAATGGTGAACGCGGGTGCACAGGCGCGGTAGAACTTCTCGGTGTAGTTGGCGGTGGTGCGCTCTTCGACCAATGCGACCAGACCAGCCGCCTCGAGTGCCTTGACGTGATGGCGTACCCACGCAGGGTGTTTGCCAACCATGCTGCCAAGCGAGGAGATCGTGGCCTTGTCGGCCATGAGGAGGCGCAGTAGCCCAAGCCGATTGGGGTCGGACAGGGCTCTGAGCGCGCATGGGTCGTCGATGGAACGAAGCCGGTCCACACTTGGGCCTTCCGCATGGGGATGATGCCGGTCACCACCCTAAAGGAACCCTTAGTGTATGCGCAGGATGTACCAAGGGCAAACACCGAACGGGCATCATCGCGGGCGGCCGCCTGAGGTCGACGAACGGCCCACCTACTGCTCGAAGACCTCCGCCGTGCACACGCGAAGGCAGCTTCCCACCGCGCTCGGGTCGTAGAGCCCCGGGCGCCCGGTGATCTCCTCGAACGCGGCTTCCAGCCCGAGCGCCGGGCGATACGGCCTGTCCGACGCCATGGCCTCGACGACGTCGGCCACCGCAAGTATTCGGGCCTCGGGAAGCGTCTGCTCACCAGTGAGGCCGTTCGGGTAGCCGGAACCATCGAACCGCTCGTGATGCTGCAAAGCGATCTCAGCCACCGGCCAAGGGAAGTCGATCCCCTTCAAGATCTCGTAGCTCATCTGCGGATGCTGCTTGATCAGGTTGAACTCGATCTCAGACAGCTTGCCCGGCTTACTCAGGATCTCAGCCGGGATGCTCATCTTGCCTATGTCGTGCACGAGCGCTGCCATCTCGATCGCCGCGATGTCCTCCTCGCGCAGGCCCATGTCGGTTGCGATCAGAACCGCGACTCTGGCCACCCGGACCTGATGGCCCTGGGTGTAGGGATCACGCGCCTCGACCACCCTGCCCATCGCCGCGGCCACGCCGTAAACCATCCGCACGAGTGCCGCATTCGATTCCGCCAGCCGAGCTTCGCTCTGTACAAGGCTGCGCTCGGCATCCTTGCGGCCTGCGGCGTAACCCACCGAACGCACAATGAGCTCTCCGTCGACGCGCCCTTTCACGAGGAAGTCCTGCGCGCCGGACTCGACCGTCTGAACCGCCTCATGGGTGTTGGTGTTGCCTGACAGGACCACCACCGCGACATGCGGTGAGGCCGACTGGAGCTGGAAGAAGGTGTCGACACCCTGGCTGTCCGGGAGGCCCAGATCCAGCAGCACGACATGAGTGTTGTTATCGGCAAGATGCTCGATGGCTGCGCGCAGC
>CAYXQU010000383.1:0-1697 GCA_964467305.1 uncultured Eubacteriales bacterium | reverse complement strand
TCCGGCTGCGGCAAGTCTACGCTGCTGCGCTGCCTCAACCGCATGAACGACGAGCTGGGCAACGTGAAGGTGGGCGGCAAGATCCTGCTCGACGGGGTCAACGTCAACGATAAGGCCGTCGATCCGGTCGAGTTGCGCATACGTGTGGGGCAGGTTTTCCAGAAGCCCAACCCGTTCCCCATGTCGATCTACGACAACGTCTGCTACGGGCCGCGCACGCACGGCATCCGCAAGCGCTCTGAGCTCGACGGCATCGTCGAGGACTCGCTCAAGCGCGCTGCGCTGTGGAAAGAGGTCAAGGACTCGCTCAAGAAGCATGCGTTCGAGCTTTCCGGGGGTCAGCAGCAGCGGCTGTGCATCGCCCGAGCGCTGGCCACCGCGCCCGAGGTCATGCTCATGGACGAGCCGGCCAGCGCGCTCGATCCCATCTCGACGCAGCAGATCGAAGACACCATCGCCGAACTCAAGAACTCGGTCACCATCGTGATCGTGACCCACAACATGCAGCAGGCTGCACGAATCAGCGACCAGACCGCGTTCATGCTTCGAGAGTCTATGGAGGATCCCGCGCAACTCATCGAGGTGGGCGAGACGAAGATGATGTTCACCAACCCCGGCGACAAGCGCACAGAGGCCTACATCACGGGCCGGTTCGGCTAGGGTTGAGAGCTCGCTCGACACGGTGAGAACGGCTTAAAATGCCAGGACGCGCCTGAGGGGGGTGAGGCGCGTCCTGTCTGTATCCGAGGGGCGTGTCCCGCCCGAGGGGGAGGGGTAGGCGGGTCGCCACGCTCTTGCGGATTCAAAAGCAACGCCTGTGCCAGATTGGTGGTTGACGCGTATCATTACGGCATCTCCTTGCATACTCGACTCCGACCGCGAAAGGTGTCCGTGGAAGCCGCACCCATGACGCCGGCAAGCGTGGTGCCCGCAACCACCGCGCACGCCGAGAAGATCGCCCGCATCTACAACCACTACGTGCTGAACTCGACGGCGACCTTCGACACCGAACCCGGCAGTGTCGAGCAGCGCATCGCGTGGCTCGACGAACGCGGACCCAGGCACCCGGTCTTCGTCGCGGTGGTCGACGACGAGGTCGTGGGGTGGGGCGCGCTGTCCGCCTACCGCGACCGCCCCGCGTGGCGCCACACCGCCGAGGTCGCGGTCTACTTGGACCCCGCCTTCACCGGCCGAGGCATCGGGCCGCTCGTGCTCCACCGCCTCATGGACGCGGCGCGAGAAGCGGAGCTGCACGTGCTGATGAGCCAGATCGTCGCAGACAATCACGCGAGCCTGGCCCTGGCCCAACGCGCCGGGTTCGAGCGAGTGGCGCTCCTGTCCGAGGTCGGGCACAAGTTCGGCGACTGGGTGGACCTGGTCCTGCTACACAAGAAGCTCTGAGGAGTGATCCAATGGCACACCTGAAGTTCGACATGAAGAAGATCGCCAGACTCGACGACGTGGGTCGCTTCGATACCATGAAGCCTGAGGTCATGTGGCACGCGCTGGGGGAGCCCTCGCCCAGGACCATCGTCGAGATCGGTGCGGGTACCGGTCTGTTCGCCCAGCGCTTCTCGGAGATGGTGCCCCAAGCGGTCGTCTACGCGGTCGATACCGAGCAACCCATGATCGACTGGATGGGCGAGAAGCGGCCGGGCGTGGCGGGTGGCACCGTGGTGCCCGTGAAGTCCGAGGAG
>CAYXQU010000382.1:0-1711 GCA_964467305.1 uncultured Eubacteriales bacterium | reverse complement strand
CAGTCGATCACGCGTGAGATGGACGGGCTGCGCCGCCGCACGGACAAGCTGGAGATGGAAGAGCTCCAGTTCGCCGAGCGAGCCGACAAGGCACGTGGCCAGATCGCTGCCATCGAAGAGCATCTCGAGAAGCTCGCCGTGAAAGAGGGGGAACTCGTCGAGCGTTTCAAGACCGTGGGCTCTGCGGTGCAGAAGGAGATCACGGGCCTTGAAGCGCGCCGGGCCGCTTTGGTGAAGCGTATGCCGCAACCGCTTGTCGAGAAGTACGAGTCGGTCCGGGCGGCGAAGTCCGGAGTGGGTGTGGGCAAGCTGGAGGACGATAGGTGCTCCGCATGCAGGATGGACCTGCCCAGTGAGCGGTTGCATGAGCTGCAGCATGGGCCCGACGTTGGGGTTTGCCCGCAGTGTCGTCGCCTGATCGTGGTTCGAGGAGAGGACCTGTGACCAAGGCGGTGCTTCGTTCCGACGGGGGTGCCCGAGGAAACCCCGGTCCCGCCGGCGCAGGCTTCGTCATCGAGGTCGACGGTGATGTGGTCTGCTCGGGAGGCAGGTACCTGGGCGAGGTCACGAACAACGTCGCCGAGTACGAGGCGCTCATCTGGGGCCTTGAGAACGTCAGCGCGCTCGAGCATACACACGTCTCGGTGTTCGCCGATTCCGAACTGCTCGTCAAGCAGATCAACGGGGCCTACCGGGTCAAGAACGAAGGCCTCAAGCCGCTGTTCCTGCGTGCGCTGGAGCTGCTGAGAGGCTTCGAGTCCTACGATGTGAACCATGTCCGACGTGAGAATAACAAGCTAGCTGATGCGATGGCCAACGCTGCGATGGACGAGCGATCCACGGTGGGCGACCCCGTGTGCTCGCCCGGCGGCGGCGCATCGCAAGAGCCGCTGTTCTAGGAGGTTCTTCCATGGGTACCTACGAGCTCACGGTGAAGGGCCATTTCGACGCTGCGCATCATCTCTACGGCTATCCCGGGGAGTGCCGGCACCTTCACGGCCACACCTGGGACGTCGAGGTCACGGTGGCCGGTGAGGATCTCGACGGCATCGGGATCGTCTACGACTTCAAGTCGCTCAAAGCCGATCTCGCAACGGTGCTCGAGCGCTACGACCACGTTCTGATCAACGAGGTCGAGCCGTTCGACACGATCAGCCCCACGGCCGAGAACCTGGCAAGGGTCATCTGCGAACAGCTGCAGCAGGTGGTCGACGTGCGTGTGCGGGTGAGTGAGGTCGCGGTGTGGGAGTCACCCATCGCGAAGCTGGTATACCGCCCCTGATCAGCGCTCGATGCGCCGAAGTGCGCACGTGCGCGAGATGCGCGGTAGGTCAGGGCACAGAGTTGTCCCCAGAAACCTCGCCCACAAGGCTCTCCATACACAACCGGCTCCCTCGCCACTTTCGCGGCGCCCCTTGCGGGTTTCCCTCCTTCGAGACTTCCGACTCGCTCAGCCACCTCGCGGCAGTGCCTCGCTCCTCGAAACCCTCTCCGGCGGCTACTGGTTACCGTCTTTCCGGAGTCTTGCTGCGTCCGACTTCTGGGGACAAACAGAATCTACCCCTCCGCACCACCACTGTCAACGCGATTTCCCGAGTTTGCGGGTATTCCTGACGGAAGGTATCCATTAGGCGAGGAATGGTTGACTTGTATCGACGAACGGTAATCGACCGTGAGGCCTCCTCGGGCCGTCCGGTTCACCTCCTCACGG
>CAYXQU010000381.1:0-1713 GCA_964467305.1 uncultured Eubacteriales bacterium | reverse complement strand
GGATCGAGGTACCGGCCGAACGAGCCATCGCCGCGCCCTTGCCCGGCTGAAGCTCGACCGCGTGCACGACGGTACCGACAGGGATGTCGGCCAGCGGCAGGGCATTGCCCGGCTTGATGTCTGCACCGGGGCCGTTGACGACGACGTCGCCGACCTTCAGGCCCTTCGGCGCGAGGATGTAGCGCTTCTCACCATCGGCATAGTGCAGCAGCGCGATGCGGGCCGAACGGTTCGGGTCGTACTCGATGGTCGCGACCTTGGCCGGAACGGTGTCCTTGTTGCGCTTGAAGTCGATCACGCGGTAACGGCGCTTGTGGCCACCGCCCTGGTGACGGGTGGTGATCCTACCGTTGTTGTTTCGGCCGCCCTTCTTGTGAAGCGGCTCGAGCAGCGACTTCTCGGGCGTGGTCCGAGTGATCTCCGAGAAGTCGGAGACCGACTGGAACCGGCGACCCGGTGAAGTCGGCTTGTACTTCTTGAGTCCCATCTCAACTCCTTCCGTCCGATGGCCGTTGCCGCCAGGGACTGGCTGCGGCTTCGACGCCGGACTACCACGGTGCCGGGCGGCTCCATTGTGGAGCGCGAACCGTCACCCATTGGACCCACACAGGGGTCCCGTTTACCTAGACAGAGGGGAACAGGTCGATCGAGTCACCCTGTTTGAGCGAAACGACGGCCTTCTTCCAGTCACGCGTCTTACCCTTGGCGAAGCGAACGCGACGCGGCTTGCCCGTGACGTTCATGGTGTTCACGTTGGTAACGGTCACACCGAAGATCTCGGTGATCGCCTGAGCGATCTGCGGCTTCGAAGCGGTCTTGGCAACCTCGAAGGTGTAGCGGTTCTCCTCGATCATCGCGTACGTCTTCTCGGAGACGATCGGACGGATGATGATGTTGCGGGGATCGTACATTTACGACAGCACCCCCTCGAGCCACGTAAGGGCCGGCTCGGTGAAGAGGACGGCTGTGTTGTCCACAAGATCGTACGTGTTGGCCTCGGAGGCGGTGATGACACGCGCCTTCGGGAGGTTGCGGAACGACAGCAAGGAGTTGATGTCGTCGTTGGCGACCACGACGGTCACCCGCCCTGCGATGCCCAGCGCTGCGAGCACAGCCGCGGCATCCTTTGTGGAAGGAGCATCGAAGCCGAAGTCCTTCACCACGAACACGCTCTCATCGGCAAGCTTCGCGGAGAGCGCGGAGCGCATCGCGAGCTTGACGACTTTGTTGGGCACCTTGAAGGCGTAGCTGCGGGGGTGCGGGCCGAAGACCACGCCGCCGCCCTTCCACTGCGGAGCACGCGTGGTGCCCTGACGAGCCCGGCCGGTGCCCTTCTGGCGCCACGGCTTCTTACCGCCGCCGGAGACAAGACCGCGGGTCTTGGTCTGGTGGGTGCCGGAACGGCGTGCAGCCATCTGGCTGCGAACAACCTGATGCACCGCGAAAGTGTTGGGTTCAATACCGAAGACGCCGTCGGCGAGATCGGCCTTGCCGACCTTCTTGCCCTTCGCATCCTTGATCTCGATCGTTGCCATGTTCTTGGTTCTCCTCGTGTCCAACGGTGCCAGGGGGCTACGCCGTACGGATGGTCAGCAGCGCGCCCTTGGCGCCGGGGACGGCGCCCTTTACCAGAAGCAGGTTCTGCTCGGCGTCGATTCTGACGACGTCGAGGTTGCGCACGGTCACGGTGTCGGTACCCATGTGCCCAGGGAG
>CAYXQU010000380.1:0-1722 GCA_964467305.1 uncultured Eubacteriales bacterium | reverse complement strand
GCGGTGTCAGTGTCGGCGGGTATACTCATGAGCAGCGACCGCCATCCCATCCGGAGGACCGATGACAGAGCAGTGCGCCCCCGGGGCGTCTTCACATGACTCACCGGATCCGGCGACCGAACTCGTTGTCATCACGGGGATGTCGGGAGCCGGCCGTTCCGAGGCGATCCACACCTTTGAAGACCTGGGCTACTTCTGCATCGACAACCTGCCGCCCAGCTTCATTCCGCAGCTCACGTCGCTTGCGGAGCTTCCCGGCAGCAGGGTTCATCGCATGGCGGTCGTCTGCGACGTGCGTGGTCTGGACTTCTTCGAGCAGTTAGCCGGAGAACTCGACGCGCTGCACGAGCGCGGCGTCACACATAAGGTGATCTTCCTCGAGGCAGACGACGCCACGTTGCTCAACCGCTTCAAGGAGACGCGCCGCCGCCACCCGCTTTGTGAGGACGGAAGCGCGCTGGTCGACGGCATCACTTCCGAGCGTGAGGCGCTGCTTCCCATCCGCGAGCGAGCCGATGTTGTCATCGACACCTCTACCGTGCGCCCCGCGGATCTCAGGCGGCGCATCCGCGAGGAGTTCTTCGGAGAGCCGCTTCAGGCGACGCTGTCGGTCAACGTGCTGTCGTTCGGGTTCAAGTACGGTGCTCCGGTCGATGCCGACATCGTGATGGACGTGCGATTCCTACCAAACCCGTTCTACGATCCGCAGCTCAGACCGCTCACCGGACTCGACGCACCTGTACGCGAGTTCGTGATGGACCATACGGAGACCGAGGAGTTCTTGGGCAGGTGGTTGCCGCTTCTCGACACCGTCATGCCCGGCTACCTCGCCGAAGGCAAGACACATCTCGCGATCGCGCTGGGTTGCACAGGCGGGATGCACCGTTCGGTCGCTCTTGCCGAGCAGACCGCGGCGCATCTGCGCCGGAGCGGGTTCCGGGTGTCGGTGACGCACCGAGACATCGGCCGCGACAGGGCGGCGCAGTGATCGGCGCCGGGGCTCGTGCCGTCGCGATAGGTGGCGGGACGGGCCTGCCACAGGTGTTGCGCTGCATGGTCGAGCTTGGCTTCGAGACCAGCGCCATCGTCACCATGGCCGACGATGGGGGCTCCTCCGGGGTGTTGCGCCGCCAGCTGGGCATGTTGCCGCCCGGCGACGTACGCAACTGCCTTGTCGCGCTCGCCGATGACGAAGAGGGGCTGCTCGCCTCGGTGTTCCAGTACCGCTTCGAAGGCGGTGAGGGGCTTGCCGGCCACGCGCTGGGCAACCTGATCATCGCTGCGCTCGCCGACATCACGGGCGACTTCGGCGCCGCGGTCAAAGCCGCCGAGGATGCCTTGCAGACCCGTGGCAGGGTGCTGCCGTCGACCTTCGCCGATGTGGGGCTGCACGGAGTCGATCGCAACGGCACCGAGGTGGTAGGTCAGTCGTGTCTGGCCGCCAATCCTACGGCGGTACGTCACGCCTTCTTGGAACCGGTGGATCCGGCGCCCAATCCCGAAGCCATCGCAGCCATCGGCGAGGCCGATGTCGTGGTGGTGGGCCCCGGTTCGCTGTTCACGAGCGTGATCCCGAACTTCCTGGTCGCAGGCGTGGCAGACGCATTGCGCAACAGCCGGGCGAAACGCATCTACGTGTGCAATGTGGGCAACCTTCGCGGCGAGACGGGCGGGATGGACGCAGCCGAGCACGTCGAGGCGCTGCTCGAGCACGGGCTCACC
>CAYXQU010000379.1:0-1740 GCA_964467305.1 uncultured Eubacteriales bacterium | reverse complement strand
CCGAGCATGTCTCGAGCTTCGACAAGCCGCTCGACCTCAACGCGTTCGTCGAGTCACTCGACATCCCGTGCATCATCGGTGGCTGCTGCAGCTATCAGGGCGCCCTGCACCTCATGCGTTCAGGCGCGGTGGGCGTGCTCGTGGGCGTTGGCCCCGGTCACGCATGCACCTCTCGGCGTGTGCTGGGCATTGGAGTTCCGCAGGCCACGGCGATCGCCGACGCGGCCGCCGCTCGTACGCGCTATCTGGAGGAGACCGGCCGCTACGCGCACGTCATCGCTGACGGCGGCATGCGTACCGGTGGCGACCTCGCCAAAGCGGTCGCGGTGGGCGCCGACTCGTGCATGATCGGCTCGCCGCTCGCCAGCGCTTCCGAGGCGCCCGGTCGCGGCTACCACTGGGGCATGGCGACGTTCCACCCCGACCTGCCGCGCGGTACTCGCGTGCGTGCCGGCATCACCGGCTCACTCGAAGAGATCCTGCTGGGCCCGGCGCACCAGAACGACGGCACCCTGAACCTGTTGGGCGGCCTGCGCACCTCGCTTGCCACCTGCGGTTACGAGAACCTCAAGAGCTTCCAGAAGGCCGAAGTCCTTGTCGCCCCGTCACTCCAGACCGAGGGCAAAGTCCTGCAGAACACGCAGGGCGTCGGGATGGGCCGGTAGCGCGTGACCGACTCCTACCACGAGCAGCAGCAAGCGGTATTCGTCCTCGACTTCGGTGCCCAGTACGCGCAGCTCATCGCGCGGCGCGTGCGTGAGGCACGGGTCTACTCGGAGATCGTGCCGTTCGACATAACCGCCGAGGAGGTCGCGCGCCGGAAGCCTGCGGCGATCATCCTTTCCGGCGGCCCCGCGAGTGTCTACGCCGAGGGTGCACCGCACATGGACCCGGCGATCCTCGAGCTGGGCATCCCGGTGTTGGGCTTCTGCTACGGCATCCAGGAGATGGCCCTGCATCTGGGTGGCGAGATCCCCAAGACCGACATCGGCGAGTACGGCTTCGCCGAGCTCACCGTGCTCGAGCCCACCTGCGAGCTGCTGGCCGGCGTGTCCGAGACCTCGCAGGTCTGGATGAGCCACCGCGACAGCGTGGGTACTGCGCCTGCGGGCTTCTCGGTGACCGGTCGTACCGCGACCACGGCGATCGCCTCGATGGAGGATCCCGCGCGCAAGCTCTATGCGACGCAGTTCCACCCCGAGGTCGCACACACCGAGTTCGGCCAGCAGATCATCCGCACGTTCCTGCACGACATCGCGCAGATCCCGGCGACCTGGACGATGCTCAACATCATCGAGGAGACCATCGACGCGGTCCGCGCTCAGGTGGGCACCGACCGCGTGATCTGCGGTCTGTCCGGCGGCGTTGACTCGAGCGTGGTCGCCGCACTGCTGCACCGGGCGATAGGTGACCAGCTGACCTGCGTGTTCGTCGACCACGGCATGCTGCGCCTGAACGAAGCCGAGCAGGTCGTGCACACCTTCCGAGACACTTTCCACGTGAACCTCGTGCATGTGGACGCCGAGGACCGCTACCTGTCGCTTCTGGCCGGCGTCGATGACCCGGAGCGCAAGCGCACGATCATCGGCGAGGAGTTCTGGAAGATCTTCTTCGAAGAAGCCGAGAACCTCGAGGGCGTGAAGTGGCTCGCGCAAGGCACGCTGTACCCGGACGTGATCGAGTCCGGCAACAAGCACGCCGCCAAGATCAAGAGCCACCACAACCTGATCCCGTTTCCCG
>CAYXQU010000378.1:0-1741 GCA_964467305.1 uncultured Eubacteriales bacterium | reverse complement strand
CCCCTACGAACCGCGTACGGTACGCGGCGAGAACCACCTTGCCCAACGTGGCACGCAGCACACGAGCGAGCACCCAGCGCGGCGCATCCTGCCCTGTGACCGGCCGGCCCCTGAGTGGTGCCGACGTCATCGGCGCGCCTCGCGCGCGAAGTCAGCGATCTGTTCGACGACCTGCTCGATCGACAGCCCCGTGGTGTCGAGCATCACGGCGTCGGGTGCGGCAGCGAGCGGAGCCACTTCTCGCGACGAGTCGGCCTCGTCGCGCTTCTCGATGGACCGGAGCACCTCGGCGGTATCCACAGACAGCCCGCTGTCACCGTGCTGCACCGCCCGCCGGCGGGCGCGTTCGGCAGCCGATGCCGTGAGGAAGACCTTGACCTCGGCATCGGGGAAGACGACGGTTCCTATGTCACGCCCCTCAACCACGATGTCGGAGGTGCGACCTATCTGGCGTTGGCGCTCCACCATCGCTTCGCGGACCGCAGGATACTTCGCCACGGTGCTCACCGCATCATCGATGCGCGGCTGCCGTATGGCTTCGGTGATGTCCTGATCATCCGAGAAGACCCGCGAAGGCAGCGCCTCTCCGGCTTCGTGGGCGAAGTCGATACGCGCGGCCAGCGCGGCTGCCGAGACACCCGGCTCGTCGTCGAGATCGACACCTGACTCCAAGGCCCTCCAGGCGATCGCCCGGTACATGGCACCGGTGTCGAGGTAGTGGAATCCCAAGTTCGTGGCGACCATCTTGGCCACCGTTGACTTGCCGGAGCCCGCAGGCCCGTCGATTGCGATGATCATGAGGAAGAACCCACCTTGATGGATACCGGGAAGACGGTCACAAACGCGTGTGATTGTACTACGCGCGCAACGAATCGAGGTCTGAGGCGAAACCCGGGTAGCTCACATCGACGGCTTCGAATCGATCGACATCGACCGGCCCATCAGCCACCAACCCGGCGAGTGCCCATGTCATCGCCAGACGGTGATCGCCGCGTGAATCCAACGATGCAGCACCCAGCGACGCCGGACCGTCGACCTCGAGCCAGTCCTCCCCGCTGCGGGTGGTGACCCCAAGCTGGGTGAGCCCGGCAGCGATCGCCTCAAGACGGTCGCTCTCTTTGACGCGTAGCTCGGCGACGCCTTCGAAACGCGTCGTACCGTGGGCGCGAGCGGCGACCAGCGCCAGCACCGGCACCTCGTCGACGAGCGACGGGACCTCATCGGCGGTCACGACGGTGGCGTGCAGATCGGGGCTGTACCCGGCCTCGATGGATCCGGACGGCTCGGTACCGGCGAGTCGCGTGTCGCCAAGGCTCACGCGCGCGCCCATCCGCTCGAGGACTCGCACGAAACCGATCCTGGTCTCGTTCAAGGAGACTCCCGCGACCTCGACCGCGCTGCCCGGCACGATGAGCGCGGCTGCGACCATGAAGGCGGCAGATGACGGATCACCGGGAACGGTCACATCGGTTGCGCGCAGTGACTGAGGCCCGCACAGCGCCGCCTTGTGGTCGGACGCGACGACCTTGACGTCCACCCCGTACGCAGGCAAGAGCCGCTCGGTGTGGTCCCTGCTCGGCGCGGGTTCGGTGACACTCACCCCTCCGGCTGCGCGCAGCCCGGCAAGCAGGACCGCGGTCTTGACCTGAGCGGACGCGACGGGCGAGAGAAAGCGAAACGCCGAGAGCTTCTCGGCACCGTGGATGGTCGTACCGTGCATCAGGACGTGATACCGGCCATC
>CAYXQU010000377.1:0-1742 GCA_964467305.1 uncultured Eubacteriales bacterium | reverse complement strand
GTCCGTGCCGGCCGCGATGGCGCTGCTTGAGGCCGACCCCGCGCCCCGGCTCACTTCGTTCGCGCCCGAGTTGCCGCGCCAGCTTGACGAGGTGCTGGGCGCCGCGCTCGCCCGGGATGCGACGGAACGCTACGCCTCGGTCGCGGAGTTCGCCGACGCACTGCTGGACTTCCTGGGCGATCCGGATGCGGGCCACGACTCGCTTGCCACACTCGCCTCCGAGACGACCGACGCCTTGGACGACGAGAGCCCCGGTCTCGACAGCGTGGGCGTGTGGGACCGGCTGCGCGGGCGGTTGGGACGCACCACGCTGCGCCTCGTGGCGGCGGTGCAGGCGGGGTGGCTCGCCTGGACCGGCCTGGTGCCGTTCACGCTCGATCTACCCGCGGCTCTGGCGGCGGTGGCTCTCGCCGCAGTCGCGGGCGCGCTTGCGCCGTCTTTGGGCGTCGCGCTGGGCATGGGGTTCCTTGTCGCTGGCGTCTTCAAGGTGGGCTCGCCGGTGGTGGCCGTGGTGCTCGCGCTTGGAGTGGGTGCCTGGTGGTGGCTGCTGGCCCGTCGCAGCTCCGGAGCCTCGGTACTGCCCATCGCCGGCCCGGCACTCGCTGTGGTCAGTCTGGGCCCTGCGCAACCGCTTCTCGCCGGCTTCGCGCTGGCCCCCCTGGCTGCAGGCGCAACGGCGCTCCTGGGCGGGGTACTCACCTTCCTCGCTTCGGCGATGTCGGTTGGTGAGCCGCCCTACATCACGGTGTGGGCCCCCTACGCGCTCGACCTCTACAACGCCAACCTGGCGCTGGGCAGCATCCGGACCGCCGCGACGTCGCTGCCCGCGTGGATCGCCCTTGCCGGCTGGCCGCTCGCTGCCGTGATCATGTCGGCAGCATGTGCCACCGCGACCCGGATCGGGGCCTTGGCCGGCGCCATCGCGGGAACAGCGGTGTTGGGCGGCGCCTACCTGCTGGCTGCGCGCGTCGCTGAAGGCACCCTGAGTGCCGGTCAATGGCTTGGCAACGACCTGAGAGTGAGCCTCGTGGCCTCACTTATACTTGTCCTGCTGGTGGCCATGCTCGGCGCACCGGTTCGGGCCGAGGACGACGACGCGTCGCTCCCTTCCGCACAAGACGAGGACTGACACAGCCGATGAGCATCCTCACCGACTTCGAAGACCGGGTCGCACGCGCCGTCGAGGGCGTGTTCGCGGGCGTGTTCCGCGCCCCGGTCCAGCCCGCAGAACTCGCCCGCGCCTGCGCCAAGGAGATGGACCGGCGCAAGAAGCTGGGTGTGGGCAAGGTCTACGCCCCCACGATGTACTCGGTGCTGCTTTCGCCCGCGGACGGCGACCAGCTCGCGGGCTTCGCCGACACCCTCGCTGGCGAGCTGTCCACCTACCTTGTGGGCTACGCGCGCGAGCGCGACTACGAGCTCTCCACGCGCCCCGTGGTCCGCTTCCTCATCGACGACGAACTCAAGCTGGGCCGCTTCGTGGTGATCGGCGAGCTGCTTTCGGCATCGGAGATCGCCGCCGAGACCGGCACCGCAGACGATTCGTGGGCCGACGGCCTCGACGATGCGCCCGCGGTTGCACCGGTGTTCACCCCGGCCGCTGCAGCTGCTTCGAGACCCGCTCCCATCCCCGCCGCGCCCGTGGCCGAGCCCATCGCCGCACAAGCCTTCTTCGATGCCGAGACACACGTCTTCGCCGCACCCGCGGCCGGGGAACCGGTCGCGGGTGCGGCGAAGACGTG
>CAYXQU010000376.1:0-1743 GCA_964467305.1 uncultured Eubacteriales bacterium | reverse complement strand
CGCCAAGGCGGAAGTGGGCCTCGACGGTCTCGTCGAACTTGGCCGAAGCGGACTCTTTGACGATCCGCATGGCCTGCAGCGGCGTGAAGAGCTGATCTCCGTCGAACGCCGCGGCGGCTGCGCGGTACTTCTTTCCGTGCTTTGGCATCTGCTGCCTCCTGTGGTCATGGCGGGCGGCCACCACGCGGTGGTCGTCCCTCCCACTGTCACGCGAGCGCGAGGCTCGCGATGGTTCCTTTGCGTACGTGCGGTTGCCTGGCCTCTAGTCGACGACCTCGACACCCATGGAGCGGGCGGTGCCGGCGATGATCTTCTTGGCCGCCTCGATATCGTTGGCGTTGAGGTCAGGCATCTTGATCTCGGCGATCTCGCGGAGCTGATCCTGGCTCACCTGGCCGACCTTGGTGCGGTTCGGGACCGCGGAGCCGCTCTCCAAGCCAAGCTTCTGCTTGAGCAAGACGGCCGCGGGAGGGGTCTTGAGGATGAAGTCGAACGAACGGTCCTCGTAGACCGAGATCTCGACCGGGATGATCGTGCCGTTCTTGTCGGCGGTGGCGGCGTTGAACGCCTGGCAGAACTGCATGATGTTGACCTGGTGCTGGCCCAGCGCGGGACCGACCGGAGGCGCGGGGTTAGCCTGACCACCAGGAATCTGCAGCTTGATGAACCCAACGACTTTCTTGGCCATCTTCTAACTCGTTCCTATTCTCGTGTGCGACGCCCACAGGCGCTGCACGCTACTACGGTGCTATCCGAACGGCGTTGCTGCGAGAAGCTCCGGTCCACCGGCGCAGCCTCACCGTGCGTTATCGATTCTAGACGCGCGCGACCTGGTCGAAGCCGAGCTCGACCGGCGTCTCGCGGCCGAAGATGGTGACCATCACCTTGACCGTGGAGCGGTCCAGGTTGACCTCGGCGATGGTGCCGTCGAACTCCGCGAACGGACCCGACGTGACCTTCACGTTCATACCCTCGACGAAGTCGGTGGTCGTCTTCTGCTTGACCCCGGACTCGGTGCGCTTCGTTATGCGATTGAACTCGTCCCGCGACAGCGGAACCGGCTTGCCCTGGCTGCCGACGAACCCGGTGACACCCGGTGTGTTGCGCACCACGTACCAGGACTCATCGGAAAGCTCCATCGAAACAAGGATGTAGCCCGGGAACACCTTCTTCTCGGAGGTGACCCGACGGCCGCCCTCCTTGATGTCGGTGACGGTCTCGGTGGGGATACGGACGTCGAAGATCTGCTCCTGCATTCCCATCGACTCGATGCGGTGCAGCAGGTTCGCACGGACCTTGTTCTCGTAGCCCGAATAGGTGTGGATGACGTACCACTTCTTCGCCATGAGTTAGCCCAGCTTCGTCAGGAGTTGGACGGCCTCGACCACGATCAGGTCCACAGTGAAGGTGAGGGCGACGAAGAAGAGAAGCGTCACGAGGACGACGATGCTCGAGTTGATGATCTCGGGCCGCTGCGGCCACACGACGCGCTTCATCTCGGAGCGCACGTCACGGATGTACTGAGCGAGCCGAGCGAACACGTTCGGCTTGTCAGTCTTGCCGTTCTTGCCCTTCGCCGGCTTCGTGTCGGCTGTGGTTGCCTTCGCCATGTCTGATGACCCGTCCGTTCCGGCGGCACGCAGGCCGCCACGCAACAAACGCCACGACTCGATGTCGCGACGGGAGTGATCTGGCAGGCCAGGAGGGACTCGAACCCCCAACATCCGGTTTTGGAGACCGGCG
>CAYXQU010000375.1:0-1762 GCA_964467305.1 uncultured Eubacteriales bacterium | reverse complement strand
GTGATGGGCGGGCAGGAGCGCGGGGTTCTCGAAGCGCGCGAGGCGGAGTACGCGGGCCTTGGATCCGAGCACGGCGGCTACTGGCGCCATGACTTCACCGATCACGCCTACCTCTACAACCTGTACTTCCCGCCGCCATCGCTGTTCGAGGCGCTTGGGGAGCGGCTGCACGAGCTGGTGCTGAACTACCCGTCGGGCCAAGACGTGATGGCGCGGCTCGTGGGCGATCTCATTGGCCAGCCTGCGCAGCAGGTGGTGGTGGGAAACGGGGCTGCTGAGCTCATCAAGATCATCTCGGGGCGGTTGGCCAAGCGGCTGATCGTGCCGGTGCCCTCGTTCAACGAGTACGCGAACGCCGCGAGGGCCGGCTCGGTGGTGGAGTTTGCGCTCGAGGCGCCGTCGTTCCAGCTTGACGTCGACGCGTTCGCTGAGCGGGCGATCAAGGTGGGAGCGGACTTCGCGGTGGTGGTGTCGCCGAACAACCCCACGTCGCTCAGGGTGCCCCGAGCAGACCTGCTGCGGCTTCTTGGGTTGCTGGAAGACACCGGGTGCACGCTGATCGTGGACGAGTCGTTCATCGACTATAGCGACGCGCCGTACTCCGAGTCGATGGAACGCGACGTGGCGACGCACCGCAATCTGGGCGTGATCAAGTCGATGAGCAAGGCGTACGGCATCTGCGGGCTGCGCATTGGCTACCTGCTCACGTCGAAGCGCTCGCTGTCGAGGCGCGTGCGCGAGGGTCTGCACATCTGGAACATCAATGGGTTTGCCGAGGAGTTCTTGCACCTCGCAGAAGGGTACCGACAGGACTTCGTGGAGAGCTGCGAGTTGGTGAGGCGTGATAGGGAGCTGTTCCACCAGGAACTGGCGGCGATCCCCGGGCTGACCGTGTACGCGCCCGATGCGAACTTCATCTTCTGCCGGTTGCCCGACGACGCACCCGATGGTCCCGAGGTCGAACACAGGCTCTTCGTGGACCATCACATCTACATCAAGCACTGCGCGGGCAAGACGATGCCCGAGGCCGACCGGCACATCCGAATCGCCGTGAGAACGCAAGCCGAGAACCACGCGCTGACCCAGGCGCTGGCGAGCGTGGTAGGGGCGCTGGTGCTGCGATGAGCGATGGGACGCAGGCGCTCGAAGCGCTGACAGCCGATGCGACGCAGGCCAAGCCGGTGCCGTCGATGCTGCGGTTCGCGACCGACCCGCCCACGCTGGTCTCGCTGGCCGGCCTCGCGGCTGCGCTCGCCGGCATCTACTTCGCAATCGCAGGCGTGCTTGCCGCGGCGATGATCGGGCTGGTGTGGGCGATCGCGTTCGACTGGTACGACGGGCGCGTGGCCCGGGCGATGAAGAACCGAACCGCCGAGCAGGGCCAGGTGGGAGCACAGGTTGACTCGCTGATCGACGTGATCAGCTTCGGCGTGCTGCCGGCGCTCGTGCTGTTGTCGGCAGGGGAGTTCCAGCTGGCGTTTCTGCCGGGGGCGTTCGTGATCCTGGCGGCCGCGGTGGTGCGCCTCGCGTACTTCAACGTGTTTGGGCTGGCTGAGGCCGATACATACCGGGGATTGGCGCTGGACAACAACGCCATCGTGCTGGTGGCGCTGGTGGCGCTGAGTCCGATGGTGGCACCGCACGTGTTCGCCGTGGTGCTGTACGTGGCGCTGATGGGGCTGGTCGCGCTGAACGTCTCGACGCTCAAGACGCCCAAGTTTGGTGGGGGATGGTACTACGCGGTAGGCGCATACGCCGTGGT
>CAYXQU010000374.1:0-1764 GCA_964467305.1 uncultured Eubacteriales bacterium | reverse complement strand
AGGAAGAAGATCGTGAGCTTGGGGTTGAGCAGATTCAGGACGATCGCCCGCCAGACCGTGGCCGACGCGGTGCGCTCAGCGGCTCGCCCGTCGAGTTCCACGACCCCGGTGTCCTTCCACATCTGCCATGCGAGATAGAGCAGGTACGCGGCGCCGGCGAGCTTGACGGCGCTGAAGACCTCCGCGCTCATGTTCATGATCGCCGAGAGCCCGAGCGTGCTCGCGATCAGGTGCGGCACGATGCCGAGGGTGCATCCGAACGCCGCCGCTATCGCAGCCCGCCTTCCGCGTGAGATGCCGGTCGAGACCGTGTAGAGCGTTCCGGTGCCCGGGATGAGGACGACGATGAGCGAGGTCAGGAGGAACTGGGCCGAGATCATGGGCACCCCTTCAGGTCTCGATGTAATCGGTTGCGGTCCACCGCCATGGCTCTAACGTGTTGCGCATGAGCGGCACTCACACGCTTTGGGATGATTCTAACCTTGCGGTGTCCGCTCGATGCGCTTGTTAGATCGCCCTCAGGAGTCCCCACCGGCGGGAAGATCCATGATGTTCTCGATTCCGACGACCCGCCAGAAGTCATCGACGCGCTTCATCTTGAGCTTCAGCTCGAAGTCCTCGCCTCCATCGTCCGGCACCTCGACAGTCACCAGTGCCTCGTCTCCGATGTAGGTGACGGACTTCACCTTCTTCGCGGAGAAGTACCCCGCGAATGGCGCACCCTCTGACGACCCGCCGTCCTGTTCAACGCCCTCCCGGAATGCTTCCTTGGCCTGCTGAACGAGACTCGGCTTCAGGGACTGAGCGAACCCTGCGGCCAGTGCGCCAAAACCCGTGTCGTCGTCTTGGATCGACTGAGCCAGGGCAGTGTCCACGACTTGGTTCACGAGCGCCTCGATGTCCACATACTTCTGGACGCCATCCCAGTCCTTGTTGTCAACAGCCTTGGCGAGTTGACCGAGAGAGTACGCAGGGGATCGAGTGAAGCTGCGCCACCACAACCCGCCTCCGACAAGCAGCGCTGCGAGCACAACGGCCGCGACGACAAACGGGAGTCGCGACCGCCTCACTGCAGGCAACTGACCAGATGCTGAATCCTCGCCGAAGGAAGGTGTTTCTCCGGTGTCACCGGGTACGGCACTCTCGATGTCGTTCATGAATCCCCCGTTCATCACGAAACACACCAACGAGTGTAGCCAACGGCCGCGCACGTGTATTGGCCGATCTAACGTTGTTGCGCATGAGCAGACGCCGATGCGCTCTCAGGTCAGTCTACCTTCTGGCGTTCTGCTCGATGCGCTTGTTAGCTTGCCACAGCCACATGCACTCCCGTTGGAGAACGTGAACGGCAGTTTCCCGTGTCACTTCTACACTCTACGAATCGCAGTGGCTCTGAGCAGCGACTTCGTCCGATCTAGGAAGTTCCGCGAGTTCAGAAGGCGACCAACAGCAGCGTTTGATGAGACACAGCTGTCATGCTCGGGTGACACGATGTATAGCATGGACCGAAAGACGCCCGGGATCGGAACGCGATGTGTGACAGCGCCGCAGACAGAGAGTTGAAGCGTCTTGCCATAGCAAAGGCAAGATGGGACACACGCTTCGTGATGTGGAAGACCATCGCTGTCGCTGTAGGACTTGCTGCTGCCGCGGTAAGAGTGATTGCGACTCGCTGGTGAAGCGATCTGCCATCCACGCCCGGTCAAGCTAACGTTGTTGCGCATGAGCAGACGCTGATGCGCTCACTTCCGAGAATACCGTACG
>CAYXQU010000373.1:0-1768 GCA_964467305.1 uncultured Eubacteriales bacterium | reverse complement strand
GGTCAACTCGGCCGGTGTCATCTATCCCGGCGAGTTCGTGTCGATGCCGCTCGAAGACTTCGAGATCAACGTGGACTGCGGCTTCTGGAGCGTGGTCTACCCGTGTCGGGTGGCCGCGCCCGGCATGGTGGCCCGGGGTCGCGGGCACATCCTCAATGTCTCCTCGGTGGCGGGGTATCTTGGCATCTACGGCTACACCGGCTACTCGGCATCCAAATTCGCCGTCATGGGTTTCACCGAGGCGCTGCGGTTCGAGATGAAGCCCGCCGGTGTGCTTGTCTCGGTGGTGTGCCCGCCGGATACCGAGACACCCGCGCTCGCTCATGAGCACGGCATGCGCCCGCACGAGACCCACGTCATTGCGGGCAATATCAAGCCGGTCTCGGCCGACGTGGTGGGCGAGGCGATCGCCAAGGCGGTTGGCCGCGCCCGGTTCCACGTGATTCCCGATGCGCTGTCGGCGTTCTACTTCCGCCTCAAGGGGCTGCTACCGGAAGTGTTCTTCGCCATCGTCGATGGGGATGTGCGCAAGGCGCGCTCCCAGCGATGAGCGACCGCGAGTAGGCGGCAGCCCGGTTTCGCCCGTGTGGCTGCTCAGTGCTCCCAATCACGCGCAGGCGGTGTGCCCGGTATTGCGCGACAACCGATAGCGTGCTAACAATTAGCCAGCTATTGGTTCACTGACCGGGGAGGGACTCTCATCTTCGACACGACCGGATCACGGGGCCGGCACACCTGCACGTCGGCCGGCCCCCATTTCGATGGCCCAGGCCCGGACGCGCCACCGGAACAGCGGGTGTTCCATGCGTTGTTCGAAGTGATGCGGGTGCAGAAACAGGTGCTGTTCACGCGTCTCGCCGCCATGGACGCTCACCCGGGGCAGGCGTTCGTGCTGCGGATACTCGTGCGCCGCGAGGGGCTCAGCCAGGCGGACCTCGCCCAGATGCTTGGGGTGTCGCAGCCAACGGTCGCCGTGATGCTCCGGAAGATGGAGCACGCAGGACTCGTATGCCGAGAAACCGATGAAGACGATCGCCGGATCACGCGGCTGAGCCTCACCGATGCCGGCAAGACCCTCGCCGCGCAGATCAATGAGCTTCACGCCGCTGTGGCCAAAGAAAGCCTCGGAGCACTCCCCGATGAAGACCTCGCCGAGCTCGAACGCTTGCTCGGCATCGTGAATCGCAGCATTCGAGACGCTCAGGAGAGCCAATGACGCGCTTGCTCGCCGTCTACCTCAAGCCCTACCGGGTGCCGCTGGCCATGGCCGTGGTGCTCATGCTCATACAAGCGGTGACCAACCTCTACCTGCCGGAACTCAACGCCGACATCATCAACAACGGCGTCGCCACCGGCGACATAGGCTACATCTGGCGCATTGGTGGCGTGATGGTACTTGTGACGCTGCTCATGGGCATCACATCGATCGCCTCGGTGTACTTCGGGTCCAAGACCTCCATGGCGTTCGGTCGCGATGTGCGCAGCGCGGTCTTTCGCCGGGTCAACAGCTTCGCGCAGACCGAGGTCAACGCGATCGGAACGCCGTCGCTGATCACGCGCAACACCAACGACGTCCAACAGGTGCAGATGGTCGTGTTGATGTCGCTCAACATCATGATCCTCGCGCCCTTCATGGGCATTGGTGGCATCATCATGGCGCTCAGGCAAGACCTGCCGCTGTCGCTGAGCCTGGTGGTGATCGTCCCGCTGATGGCGGGGTTCCTGGGCTTCCTGGTATCCAAGACGCTGCCGCTCTTCACGCAGATGC
>CAYXQU010000372.1:0-1769 GCA_964467305.1 uncultured Eubacteriales bacterium | reverse complement strand
ATCGAGGACCTGCGCCAGCTGATCTACTCGCTGAAAGAGGCCAGCGGCTACAAGCCGGTGGGCGTCAAGATCGCCGCAGTGCACAACGTCGCCGCCATCGCGAGCGGTATCGTGCGCGCGGGCGCGGACTACGTCTACCTCGACGGGTTCAAGGGCGGCACCGGCGCGGCGCCATCGGTCATCCGCGACCACATCGGTATTCCTCTCGAGATCGCCATCGCCGTGGTCGACCAGCGGCTGCGCGACGAAGGCATCCGCAATCAGGCGTCGATCATCGCCGCCGGTTCGATCCGCTCTTCGGCCGACATGGCCAAGGCGATCGCGCTTGGGGCCGACGTGGTGGCGATCGGCTCGGCTTCGCTCATGGCCCTGGGCTGCCACCTGTGCCAAGGCTGCCACACCGGCTGTTGCTCGTGGGGACTCACCACCCAAAAGCCCGAGCTCACCCGCCGTGTCGACCCCGAGTGGGGAGCGGAGCGCCTCACCAATCTCGTGCACGCGTGGAGCCACGAGCTGCAAGAGATCCTGGGCGCCTTGGGCGTCAACGCCGTCGAGTCACTTCGCGGCAGCCGTGAGCGCCTTCGTGCGGTGGGGCTCGATGCGCAGACCTGCGAGATCCTCGGCGTCAAGCCGGCCGGGCTGTAAGGAGAAGTGCGATGACGACTGCGACCACCACCGGCCCCATCGAGGGGTATCTGCAGATCCACCCGTCAGTCACCATCGAAGGTGACGTGGCGACGATCGATTGTCAGAGCATCTACTACAAGCACGTCAACGAGGCGGTACGTGGCTGTTTCGCTGACGGTGTCAAGACCGTGAAGCTGATCAACGTCAATGGTCAGCGCTACATCGGCACGGGCATCAAGGGCAAGGACCTCCGGATCGAGATCCACGGCACACCGGGACAAGACCTCGCCATGTTCATGGATGGCCCCACCGTCGAGGTGTTCGGCAACGCCCAGGACGGCGTGGGCAACACGATGAACGCGGGCACGGTCGTGGTCCACGGCGGTGCCGGAGATGTCCTGGGCTACGGAATGCGCGGCGGCAAGGTGTTCATCAAGGGAGACGTGGGCTACCGCGTTGGTATTCACATGAAGGCCTACGAGGGACTGCGTCCCATCATGATCTGTGGCGGCAAGGCCCGCGACTTCTTCGGCGAGTACATGGCCGGCGGGCTGCTCATCCTCCTGGGCCTGGAGTCACGCCTCGAGGGACCGCTCGTGGGGGGCTATCTGGGCACCGGTATGCACGGTGGTGAGATCTTCTTGCGTGGCGAGGTCGAGCCGTGGCAGGTGGGCAAGGAGTGCGGCATCTTCACGGCTACGGATGAGGAGATGGAAGCGCTCAAGCCGCTGCTCGCCGAGTACTGCGAGGCGGTGGGCTTCGATCTGGACACCGTCATGGCCGAGAAGTTCACGCGTCTGGTACCGATCAGCCATCGTCCGTACGGGAAGCTTTACACGTATCTGTAGCGTCCTGCGAGTGGCTCAATCCTAGAGTAGCGGTGATCATCGATGGCGGCATCCCCTAGGGGTGCCGCCATCTGTCGATTGAACAGAAGTGACCTTTGTCACATTGAGGGTCTTCATGTATCATTATCATGATTCAGGCAGGCCGTCCGAGCCTGGTGAACCGCCTTGGGGGCGAGCGTATTGATGATGGAACGTCTCGATCGATATCCCTTTGTATCCGCGCGCCCGTACCGCGCCGCCCTCATCCTCCTGTGTGTGCTGGCGTTTGGCCTGCTCAGTGCCCCTGCCGCCTTC
>CAYXQU010000371.1:0-1774 GCA_964467305.1 uncultured Eubacteriales bacterium | reverse complement strand
AGGTAGTGGATGTCGTTGGTGGCCACGAGCGGCAGACCCAGATCGGCACCGATGCTCGCGATCGCGGTGTTGAGCTGGGTCTGCGTCACGCCGTTATCGGCGGTGATCCCCTGCTCTTGGATCTCCAGGTAGAAGTCGCCGGGTGCGAAGATGCGCGCGTACTCGGCAGCCCACTTCGCCGCGTCCTCGGGCACCCCGTGCTCGATGGACTTGCTCACGATGCCGCTCATACAAGCCGAGGTGCCGATAAGCCCTTCGGCGTACTTCTCAAGCGTCTGCAAGTCGACCTGCGGCTTGTAGTAGAAGCCGTTGACCGCGGCCTCGCTCACGAGCGCCATGAGGTTGCGGTAGCCGGTGTCGTTCTTGGCGAGCAGCAGCAGGTGGTACAGCTCGGGTTTCACGTCGCGCTGCAACCTGCTGTGCGGTACGAAGTAGACCTCGCAGCCGATGATGGGCTTGACGCCGGCCTTCACGGCCTGTCGGTAGAAGTCGACCGCGCCATACATGTAGCCGTGGTCGGTGATCGCGAGCGCGGGCATCTCGAAGTCGACGGCCTGCTTGACCAGCTGGCTCACGCGGGCCGCGCCGTCGAGAAGCGAATACTCGGTGTGGGTGTGCAGGTGCACGAAGGACATGGTCTAGCTCTCGCCCCCCGAGGTCTTTGGGGCGTCACCGAGACGAGCCAGGACGGTGCGATAGCCGTCGGACCCGTAGTTGAGCGCCTTGCTCACACGCGAGATGGTGGTCGCCGAGGCGCCGGTGGCCTCCTGGATCTGGCTGTAGTGCTCGCCGGCGGATAACAGACGCGCCACTTCAAGTCGCTGCGCCATCTCCTGGATCTCGCGCACGGTGCACAGATCCACGAGGAGCGCGTAGGCTTCTTCGGTATCGCTCAGCGCCAAGAACGCACGCAGGAGTTCATCGACTTCGCGGGTGCGAAGACGGTCCTCGCTCATACAGGTGACTCCCCCTGATGATCGGTCATGTGAACCACAAGATATCGTACCGAGAATAGCACGCGACGACGACATGATGTGCCTGTGGATAGCTGAGCGGCACCGCTCGCATGACGAGCGGATACCACCGAGCAGGCGGTGCGGTAGGAGGCCCCACATGGGATCAGCGAGGTGCGCGATGATGTGCGTGCCCGATGATACAATCGCCGCTGTCGAAGCAGTGAGAGGATGCCGTGGAACGCTTCTACAAGCTGGGTGCCCGAGCATACCCGTGGTGCTTCGCCGTCACCATGGCGACCGTCGTCTTCGGTCCGTCGCGCTTGGGTGCGGCGGGCCTCACCACCGCGGTGGGACTGCTGATCGCATCGGTGCTGCTGGCCGTGGGTGTATCGGCTCGCCGCACCTTCGACTCGGCGCTCGCCGCGGCGATGCTGGCAGGCCTGCTTGCTGCAGGCTGGTTCGCGTTCACCTCCCTGCGCGCCTTGAACCCGTCGGTGTCCTTCGTGGGTATGATCGGGCAGCACAACGGCACCGCGATGCTGGTCTTCGCCTTGGCTTGGACCGCAGCAAGTGCCCTGTACGGCTCCGCGGTGTCGCTGCGATGGGTCACGCGAGTTACTGCCGTCGCCGGCGGCCTGTTCACCGTGGCTGCCCTTGTCGAGACGATGCTGTCAGGCGCCGAACGCATGCAGGGGCGCGCGGCCGGCTTCTTCGACAACTCGTCCTCGCTCGGTCAGTTCCTGGGCATCGCGGTGATCGCCTCGGTCGCGTGGGCGGTAAGCGCCCGCTCCAAACAAGAATCCTGGGCGGGCTGGGGG
>CAYXQU010000370.1:0-1782 GCA_964467305.1 uncultured Eubacteriales bacterium | reverse complement strand
GGCGACAGGCCGGTGCCTCCGCAGGTGAAGATGACGTCGGCGCGGCCCTCGTCAGCCATCTCGATGAGCGCGGTGGCGATCGTCTCGCGGTCGTCGGGGACAACCTGGTAGCCCACGATGTTCCAGCCACGCTCCTCGGACAGCGAAATCAAGGCGCGGCCTGCGGTGTCCTCGGCCTCGCCACGCGTGTCCGAGCAGGTCAAGACCCCAATGGCGAGCGGTCTGTCGAGCTTCATGATGACTCCCTACGACGCACCGGCGACCTTGCGGCACTCGTTGGCTTCGCGCACCACTGCCGACTCCTTGAGCGAGTCTTCGGGCGACCTGTCACAGGTGCCGTCGCCCAGGCTCACCAGCTCTATGGTATCGCCCACCGCAATATCGCCCGCGACACGGACCACCGCGAAGATGCCTTCACGCGGCATGACGCAGTCGCCGGCCTGGTAGTAGATGGCGCACTTGTTGTGGCAGGTCTTGCCCACCTGGCTGACCTCGAGGGTCACCTCACCCACGCGCAGCACACTGCCCACCGGCAGCGTCATGATGTCGAGACCCTGCGTGGTGATGTTCTCGGCGAAGTCGCCGGGGCCCACATCGAGGCCCTTGGCGACCATGTCGTCGATGGACTCCTGCGCGAGCAGCGACACCTGGCGGTGCCAGTCGCCAGCGTGCGCATCGGTGTCGAAGCCACGATCGAGCACGAGCGTGCCCGCGTCGAAACGCTGCTCGCGCATGGTCTTCTTGGCGCTCAGGTTGATCGAGACGATCTTCCCGGTGTCTCCGGGCTGGGCGGTACTCATCGCGTGTCCTCCTTGCGAGACCAGGTGCCCGACTTGCCGCCCTCTTTGGACAGCAGCCGAACGCCGGTGATGGTCATTGCTCGATCGATCGCCTTGCACATGTCGTAGATGGTGAGTGCCGCGACGCTCGCGGCGGTCAGCGCCTCCATCTCCACGCCGGTCTTGCCATCGGTCTCGGCGGTGGCGGTGACGTGGATGCCGGGGCCGGGCTCGAACGCGGGCACCAGCTCGACGCTCACGTGGGTGAGCGACAGCGGGTGGCACAGCGGGATCAGGTCGCTCGTGCGCTTGGCGGCCATGATGCCGGCGATGCGCGCCGTGGCAAGGACATCGCCCTTCGCCGCGCGGCCGCTCGTGATGGTCTCGAGCGTCTCGGGCAACATCGACACGAAGCCTTCAGCGACCGCCTTACGGTGGGTGACCGCCTTGGCGGCCACGTCGACCATGTGCGCGTCGCCCGCTTCGTTGAGATGCGTGAGTCCGGAGTCGTGCGTGGTCATCTTCAGCCTCCGATCTGCGACATCTTGCGAAGCGTGCCCACCCGGTGTTCGTGACTCGCCGGCTTGGTGTCAAGCGCGGTGCGCACCAGTTCGCGCACGTCATCAACGGTACCCTCACGCAACGCAGAACGCACATCGTACTCGAAGTCCGAGAACAGACACGGCCTGAGCATGCCGTCGGCGGTCAGCCGGAGCCGGTTGCACTCACCGCAGAAGTGGTGCGAGAGCGGCGAGATGACGCCCACCGTCCCCTGCCCGCCTTCGAACCGCAGATACCTGGCCGGGCCCCAGCCGCCGGGTGCGTCGCCGCGTTCCACGGGTACCAACGGCCCCAGACCCGCCGAGATGCCCTGCTCATTGATCGCCGAGACGACCTCGTCGCTGGGCACGTGGTCGGCCCGGGTCCATCCGCCGGAGTCCTGGGCGCAACCGGCGCCTTCCCGGCCTTCCTCGCCCACCGGCATGTACTCGATGAAGCGCAC
>CAYXQU010000369.1:0-1787 GCA_964467305.1 uncultured Eubacteriales bacterium | reverse complement strand
AGCTTGCTTGCGCGCATCCGCGACGATCTCATCGGCCTGCCGCTTCGCGGCGAGCATGCGTCCGGAGATCTCGATCTCCTTCTCGCGGATGAGGTGAAGTGGTGAGTTCGAGTCGCTGGCGACGGTCTCCTGATGGAACTGGAGGTTCTCCATGACCTTTTCGTCCACGAACATCTCCCTTGACATCATGGCGCACGAAACAGCGCTCATTTTGGCTCGCTGGAGATTGAGTTCTAGGAACGCGCGAGGGCTCCTGCCCACGCGCCCAAAGTTTTCGGGAGGAATACGGTGAACGGTGGGCGCACAGAGGCGCGAGGCCCTATCTACCGTTGGTAGAGTCGCGGTAGGCGCATCCCCAGCGAGCAGGCGAGTTCATAGTTGATGGTGCCGGCAGCCTCGGCCAGCTCGTCGAGCACTATGCGCTCGCCGGAGTCCTCGCCCACCAACGTGAAGACGGTGCCGCGCTGGGCTTCGACGTGTCGAGGCACCTCGACCATCAGCTGGTCCATGCACACACGGCCCACCTGCGGCGCACGGACGCCGCTCACGAGTACCGACATCGAGTTGGAGAGCACCCGATGCACGCCGTCGGCGTATCCCAGCGGCAGCGTCGCGATCAGTGCGCTCGCGCCGGCATGCCAGGTCAACCCGTAGCTCACGCCCTCGCCCATCCCTATCCGCTTGACCAGCGTCGCGCGCGCCCGTACCGACATCGCCGGTCTCAGCTCCACCGCCGAGTAGGTCGACGAAGCCGGATGCAGCCCGTAGATCGCGATGCCGCACCGCACCATCGACAGATGAGACTCGGGCATCAGTATCGTCGCGGGGCTGTTGGCCGCGTGCACGATGCCCGGATCGATCTTCTCGGTACGCATGGCCTCGAGCACGCCCATGAAGCGCTTAAGCTGTCTGGCGGCATCCCAGTCGCCGGGAACGTCAGCCGTCGCGAAGTGGGTGAACGTGCCTTCGAGCTGCAACCCCGGGAACTCGGCGAGCATCGCCGCGAACAGGGCGGCGTCGGCGTAGGGAACGCCCACGCGGTTCATGCCGGTGTCCACCTTGAGGTGGTAGGGGGCGTCGACTCCCCTGAGCGCAGCGGCCCGGCCCAGAGCACCGGCGAACTCCTTGGTGTAGAGCGTGGGGGTGATGCGGTGCTCAAGGATGGTGCCCACCGCCGAGATGGGCGGCTCGGACAAGACATGCAGAGGAACCGGTATCCCCGCCTCGCGAAGCTCCACGGCCTCGTCGATCGTCGCGACGCCCAACCGGTCCGCACCGGCAGACAACGCAGCGCGCGCCACCTCGACGGCGCCGTGTCCGTAGCCATCGGCCTTCACAACCGCCATGAACAGCGTGCCCTCGCGCGTCAGCCCCTTGAGCGTCCGGACGTTGTGCGCGATGGCGGTCAGGTCGATCTCCGCCCACGCCCACCGGTTCTCTGTCATCGCGGTCGCCTTCCGGATCGTTGTGGCTTGTGAGCCGCGCGCACGCGACTCACATGGCTCGTGCGAGAGCATACCCGCGCCATCACCACTCTGCCATGACCTCGGCGATCGCTGTCGGGATGCACTGGGTCACATCTTCGGCGATGACCCCGATCTCTGTCATCTCCCGCGCGGCGATCTCTCCCGCTAGTCCATGCAGGTGGGCGGCCAGAGCCGCGGCCTGAAACGTGGTGCGGCCGGTGGCGATCAGTGCGCCCACCATGCCCGCCAGCACGTCACCTGTGCCCGCCGTCGCCAGCGCGGGCGTACCGCTGGTATTGATCAGGCAGCGTTCCTCAGACC
>CAYXQU010000368.1:0-1792 GCA_964467305.1 uncultured Eubacteriales bacterium | reverse complement strand
AGCGTGGCCAGCGCGAACTCGGCGAGCGCGTCGAGCACGTAGGCGACGCCCTGCGGCACCATGCCGGCTCCAGTGCCCACCGGCAGCTGGCCCAGAACCTCGTCGCCAAACACCGAGACCCCCGAGAGCACCGCCGCGCCTCCCAGCCCCAGCCACAGCGAGACCGCGCGCTGCTGGGCGGGCAGGAAGCGATCGAAGAAGCCGCGCATGGCGCTACGCCTTCGGAGTGACAGCGTGGGCGCTCTCGCACGTGGTGCCGTCGCCAAAAAGCAGCTTGCGCTCGTCACCTGAGATCGCGTTTCGGGCCTGGTCACGCAGGCTGTTCACGGAGATGAAGAACTCGCGCATCATGACCACCATGAGGTAGCGACCCTTCTCGGTGAGCTCGAGGATCTCGGAGTTGTCGACCTTGAAGGCTCCGGCGGAGCGCATGAACGCCATCTCGAGCGCCAGCCCGCGCTCGATGGGCACGCCGAAGTCGGCCTCGAACTTGCGCTTGTCGAGCGTCAGGCCAAAGAGCCCCATGAGGAACCGGTAGCGCATGAGGTCGCCGCGCGAGAACTTGCGATGCCGCGTGTAGCCGCTCAGCCCGTTGCTGATGCGCTCGCCATACTCGCGCAGCGAGAAGGTGTTCACGAAGATGGCGCCGTCAAGGAAGCTGAACGCGCCCGAGCCAATGCCCACGTAATCTTCGTAGTCAACGATGTACTCGTCGATCATGCCGCCGCCGGTGCGCGAGAACGTCCATGCGCTGGCCGCCGAGAACTTCTCGGAAAGGCCGTCGACGATCATCTGGTAGTAGCGGCCCTCGCGCGCGTAGTCCACCTTGCCCACGGTGCGCTTGAGCGACTCTTCAACCGCCGGCGAAGCCATGAGCGGGTAGAACGTGGTCTGGTTGCAGCCCGTGGCCTTGAGCGTCTCGATGTCGTTGGCGAGCGACTCGGGCGTCTGCGACGGGAAGTTGAAGATCATGTCCACGTTGACCGAGTGGAATGCGCCTTCGATCGCTTTGAGCCGCTCGAGGATCTGCTCGGCCGAGCCGTACTTGTCGTAGCGGTCCATCTGCTTGAGCAGCTCGTCGTCGAAGCTTTGCACGCCCACGCTGAAGCGGTCGACGCGGCCCTGAAGCGGCTCGATCCACTGCGGGTAGAGGTGGTTGGGGTTGGTCTCCGAGGAGACCTCTTTGATCGAGAAGAGTTCCTTGGCCAGGTCGATCGTGGCGCACAGCTCGTCGATGTCGACGGTGGGCGTGCCGCCGCCTATGTACATCGACTCGAAGTCGTATCCCAGCGCTGCGACGCTGCGCATCTCGTCGCGAAGATGCTTGTAGTACTCGGTGGCACGCTCCTGATTGAACGGGAAGCGGTTGAACGAGCAGTACGGGCACAGCCGCTCGCAAAACGGGATGTGCACGTAGAGCAGGTAGCTGCGGCCCTCTTTGGGCGCGGGCAGGGGCTGGTTGGTCGCGGCATCGAGATTCAGGTACGTGCCGGACGACCGGCGCATGACCGCGGTGAGCAGGCGCTCTGACAGCATGGGCGAAGTGGACCTTCCTGTTAGGAGCCGGGTTGGCCGACGATGGCGCGCATCCCGATGTCGCGGCGGCTGAAGCAGCCGTCGAACGTGATCGCATCGACGCCCTTGTACGCGGCGGCGATGGCCGAGGCGAAGTCCGGCGCGGTGGCGGTCACGTTGAGCACGCGGCCTCCGGCGGTGACGAGCTGGCCGTCGACCACCTTCGTGCCCGCGTGGTAGACGGTGACGCCGGTGACCTGCTCGGCAGCGTCGATGC
>CAYXQU010000367.1:0-1806 GCA_964467305.1 uncultured Eubacteriales bacterium | reverse complement strand
TCTCGCTCGATGAGGTCGCCTACGTGGGCGATGACCTGTTCGATGTCCCCGTTCTCGAGAAGGTGGGGCTGGCATGCACGGTGAGCGACGGCATGGCGTGTGCCCGGGAGGCCGCGCACGTGATCACGAACGCGGCGGGCGGTCGAGGAGCTTTGCGCGAAGTCGCCGAGATGGTCGTCTCGGCACGGAACCGGTCATGACTGCAGGATGCGGCGCGGCTGTGCTGCCCGCGCCCCTCATGATCGAGCCGCTTCTCGTTGCCAAGACGTGGGGCGGAGAGCGCCTGAGCACGGTATTGGGGACCTGCCTTCCGCACGACCGCGTGGGTGAATGCCTCGCGATATCGGCGCACCCCGATCACGACTGCCTGGTGCGCTCGGGCAAGCTGGCGGGCATGCCCCTGTCAGAGGTCTGGCGAACCGAGAAGGCCCTTTTCGGACACGCTCCCGGTCCGCGGCTTCCCATCCAGATCAAGCTCATCGACGCGCGCGAGCACCTGAGCGTGCAGGTCCACCCGGACGAGGAGTTCGCGGCCGCGCACGGGCTCGACGGGCCCAAGAGCGAGTGCTGGTACGTGCTTGCCGCTCCCCACGACCGCACGGTGCTGCTGGGCACTCGCAACGGCAACCTCGCGCGCACAAGGGAGATCGCCACCTTGGGCAGGTGGGATGAGCTGCTCGACTCGCTGCCCATGAACGAAGGGGACTTCTTCTGGGTGCCAGCCGGTGCTCCACACTGCCTGAGGGCAGGCAGCCTGGTCTACGAGGTGCTGCAGGCCTCGAACGAAACGTTTCGGCTCTACGATCACGAGCGCGTGGGGACCGACGGCAAGCCGCGCAAGCTGCACCTTGAGGCGGGACTCGACGCGATGAGACCGGCAGCGGCCGGTGCGCTGCAGCCGGTGGTCGAGCACCACGGCGCCGTCACCACCTCGCTGTTCATGAGCGACAGCTGCTTCTCGGTGAGCCGCTGGGACATCGACGGCGATGCCGTGATACCCATGCCCGCGCCGTACCTGCTTGCGGGGTGCATCGCGGGCTCCGGGGCGGTCAACGGAGTCTCCATCAAGACCGGCGACCACTTCATCATCCCAAGCGCCAACGAGGTCGAGCTCAGCGGGAGATGCTCGCTGATGGTCACGTCACCCGGTGCTGAGTGACGCCGGAGACGTCGCGGAAGACCGCGAGGTCGCGATCGAACTCGGCGAGCGTTCGCCGCGAGACGTGGTAGGGCTCAGAGACGGCCAGCTGTCCGAACCGCTCGGCGACGCTGACGATCTCGGCATCGGGCAGGAACGCCTGAGCGTACATCAGCGAGGTCGAGGTCAGACCCACGACCTTGGCTACCTTGCCTGAGGCGATGAGGTTCTCGACGGGTACCCGCTGAATGGCACGCGGGGCGATGACTCTGAGCCGAGGATGGCGGGGCTTCGCCTCTTCCAGGAGTCGCTCGAGCGCGAAGCGGTCCTCTCGGGGGTGGAACTTGAAGTACACCTGATCGAGACCCAGCTCATCGAAGATCTGCAGGATGATGGGCACGTAGTCGGCGGCAACCAGGTACTTCTGGCTGACGAAGACCGTGGCGCCTTCGGGAAGTGCGTCAACCGCCTCGGCACTGGTGCCCTCATCGATCTCGAACACCAGCCGGGCCACGAAGTCGATCTGGACGTTGCCATCGCGCACCTTCTCGGGGAAGCACAGGAACGCGCGGTCGAAGTGCGTGATGGTGCCGTAGCGGTGAAGCGGTCTGACCAGCAGGGTCGCAAGCAGCCCCCTGCGTACCTCGAACAGGTCGACTCTGAAGATC
>CAYXQU010000366.1:0-1820 GCA_964467305.1 uncultured Eubacteriales bacterium | reverse complement strand
CCCACGCACTTGAGACCGCCCGAAGAACGCTCAGAACTTCGCCCCATGATGTGGGTTTGACGGAAGGATCAGCCAGGCCGGCATCTTGGGCTTCAGCAAGAAGCGCCTTTGCTCGAGGCAGTCCCTCACCGCGGAGAGACTCGGCCTCCGCCAACCTTCGTTCTAGGGAAGCACGCTCGTGTTTGAGTCTCCTGAGCTCGCGAGCAAGCGCCAGATGGTTGTCGTCGACTGCCCCGAGGAAGTACGGGGAGACATCCTTGATCGTCTGGGGAATGAACGGTTCTCCCTGCCGATGGAACAGCAGATCCCTGTTGATGATCTCGGCTTGTTCCTGGAACGTGAAGAAGACGGCATGCCGGATTGTCGCCTGCAGGGCCTCGCGAGTCTGCCCCGGCGGCGGCTGATGGAGGTTCTCTCCGATTCCACAGGCCCTCGAGAGCAGAGCCACAAGCCCCTCTTCATTCGTAATCGACCGGAGGTCATCGTGAGCTGGAATTTCGACCGCATCACCGAGCTCGTAGAAGATGGCGCTGCTCGCTCGCTTGCCGGTTTCGGGTGCCTTTCTGGCCACGAAGAGCTCCCCGGACGGCAATTTCAGGCGAAGGCCATACCAAAGCACTGTCCGGCGTATGGCTCCTTGTGGCACACGGCAGGCGCCACTTCCCAGACAGTAGTCCACAATCGCCGAAAGAGCGGATTTACCGGTCTTCGAGTCACCCGTAATGATGTTCAGCGCGCCAGGCTGCAGGATGAGGTCTCGGCGTTGGCCATCAGGTCCGTACAGGACGATTTCACGTATCTGGAAGCTCACGGCGAGACGCCCCACACGGACATGACCGTGGCTGTCGAGCCCGATGCCGCGAACCACCGGCCCACGAAGTGCGCCTTCCGCCTACACTCCTCCGATTCTGATGTGTCTTCAGAAAGAACGGGCGGTCGTCTCGTGCGAACGGACAAACCTCCCTCTCGGTCCAGCGCCAGGCGCCCATGCTGAGCGCCAAAGAGCATCGCCTCGCGCACGACGGGCGAAAGAGCCTTGACTCGCTCGGGGAATCCGATGCGAGCACTGGGGTGATGCTCCATCCATGTGGTGAGAGACGAGTTCTTCTTCGCGGGAAGAGATTCACGAGTCGGCTTGTGAAGTACGATCGGCAGAGCAAGGAACGACAACACGAACGGCAGCGGTCGCTCGGCCTCTCCCACGTAGTCTCTGGCGCAGCACTCGAGCAGGACAGCGCAGAAGGCTGGATTGAACAACGCTGCCTCCTCAGGTGAGCGTCTCAGCCACTCAGTCATGACGTGAGCGACGGGTCCAAGATGCGCTGCAGTCGTTCCGCGAAGTCTGGATGCCATCCAACCTTCAATTCGTCCGCAAGCATGTGAAATGACCCCCTGGTCACGAATGGTTCGCTGCACCGCGGACGAATCGGAACGTTCGCCTCCAGCTCAACCCATTCGTAGACTGCCTGTGCAGCCTCCTTCTTGGCGTCCTCGGTCGCGTCCGGGCCGAGATGGCGTTGCATGACCTCGAATCTGCGTTCCCACTCCTCTTGAAGTCGCTTCTCGTAGCTCGACAAGTCCCCAACAAGAAGAAGGTCCTCGCGAAGCCATCGAGATCGCTGCTCGTATGCCCTATAGAAATCCTTGATCGCGAAGATCACGCTCTTCCCGACAACGTCAATCAGCCCCAGCTGTCGAACAAACAGCCTTTCTTGATACTCGACGAAATCAATCTCGGCATCTCGCAGATCGTCATCAATCGGCAAGTTGTCTCGCTTGAATTGCTCGCGTAGGTCGTCGATTTGCGCTGATATCTCGAC
>CAYXQU010000365.1:0-1821 GCA_964467305.1 uncultured Eubacteriales bacterium | reverse complement strand
GAAGGCGGCAGGGGCACTGAGCAGGCCAAACGCCAGCACACACAGGAGGATGAGGACGGCGCGGTACGGGCGCGCGGTTGAGCCCATCGTCACCAACGCACTTCCGCGTCTGGGCTTGCGGGTGCCCGTAGGTCTCATCATTTCTCGCTTCGCCCCCCTCAGTGCGCACAACTGACAGCATCTTACGCTCGCTTAACGCCGCCTAAGACGCGAGCCCAACAGGAAGGGACGAACCGCGACTCCTGCTGGATGGATTGAGGGCATCTGGGAGCTAAATGGGCTCTGGGAGCTCCCATTCCAATGCATCGGGACCGGCGCATCCGCGATTCCCTCGCGCTGCACCGGTCCCGAGTGGTGGTATCAGGGATCCCGGGTCCTATCTCATGAACCCGTACTGGCCCGCCATCACACCTCTACATACCACGCGTCCACGAGCTCAGCCTCGGTACGAATCGTCTCGACCAGCTCGACGGAGAGCGGCGAGTCGACCGTGATGGCCATGAGCGCCTGACCGCCTTGCTGGGTGCGGCCCACCTGCATCGAGCCGATGTTGATGCTCTGCTGGCCGATGACCGTGCCGATCTTGCCGATCATGCCGGGGCGGTCCTTGTACAGGAAGAACGCCATGTGCTTGTGCGGCGACATGTCCACGTCGTAGCCGAAGATCGACACGATGCGCGGCTCGTCCTTCTTGCCGATGAGCGTCGCACTGATCTCCACCGGCCCCGACGGCGTCGCCGCGCGCAAGATGAGCATGGACACGAAGTCGTGTGTCTCGGCACGCTTGGTCTCGGTGATGCGGATACCGCGCTGCTCGGCCAGGTAATCCGCATTCACGAAGTTGACCGCCTCGTCGGTGGCTCTGCCGAGCAACCCCTTCATGGCAGCGGTGCGCACGATGCGCGTGTCGAGCTCGGCGAGCGCACCAACGGTCATGACATCGATCTCGTCGACGCCGCCACGGGCGAGCTGAGCCAGGATCGTGCCCATGTCCTGTGCCAGATCGATGTACGGGCCAACCTTCTCCATGACCTCCGGCGGTACCGGTGCGACGTTGACGGCGGTAGGAACCATGCGGCCTTCAAGGCCCAGTGCGACGTACTCGGCGATCTGCTCGCCGGCGCGATCCTGCGCCTCAGAGGTCGACGCACCCAGGTGCGGAGTGAGGATGACATTGTCGAACTCGATAAGCGGAGAATCGGTGCACGGCTCGACCTCGAAGACGTCGATCGCCGCGCCGCCGATCTTGCCGTCGCGCAACGCATCGGCAAGCGCGTCCATCTGGTAGATGCCGCCACGTGCGGTGTTGACCAGGAAGACCCCGTCCTTCATCGCGGCGAACTGCTCGGCGCCGAACATCCCGATGGTCTCTTTGGTCTTGGGGAGGTGCACGGTGATGAAGTCTGCCAGCGGCAAGATCTCATCGACATCGCTGTAGACCGTGATGCCCATCTCAGCGGCGCGGGCCTCCGAGATGTAGGGGTCGAAGCCAATGAGGTTCATGCCGAAGCCGCGGGCGCGCTCAGCCACCAGCGTACCGATACGACCCAGGCCGAAGATCGCGAGTGTCTTCTCGTAGAGCTCGGCACCGGTGAACTTGGAGCGCTCCCACTTGCACTGCTTCATGCTGGCGCTCGCCTGAGGAGTCTTGCGTGCCATCGCGAGCATGAGCGCCATGGTCTGTTCTGCGGCGGACACGATGTTGGAGGTGGGCGCGTTGCACACGATGATGCCGCGCTCGGTGGCGGCGTCCACGTCGACGTTGTCGACCTCCACGCCGGCACGACCGATGATCTTGAGGTTGACTCCGGCCTCGATGAC
>CAYXQU010000364.1:0-1823 GCA_964467305.1 uncultured Eubacteriales bacterium | reverse complement strand
CACCAGAGAGGACCGTGGTCATGACCACCGCCATCGACATTCCGGCTGACACTCAGACGTCGCTCGAGCGCGTCGTCAGCTACCTGCAGGGGCAGCACCCGCAGCGCGTCGCCTGCTTCCCGCTCATCCTCAACCACGCTGCGCGCATCCTTGGCGTGCCCGTGGGCGTCTACAACCGCGACGCCGACGCGATGGGCCGCGCACACGTCGCGGCCTTCCGCCGCTACGGCAACGACATCATCACCATCTTCTCGACGACCTCGACGCTCGCCGAGGCGATGGGTACGAAGATGAAGTTCTTCGACGAGGACGCGCCGCAGATCGACGAGTTTCTGCTCGAGGACGGCTACGACTTCGACAAGGTCAACATGCCCGACCCGGAGACCGATGGCCGCCTACCCATCTATCTTGCGGCTGCCGAGCACTGCATCGCCGAAGTCGGCACCGAGGTCGTGACCTCGGTCGTCTTGGGCGGCCCGTTCACGACGGCAGCAGCACTTCGGCCGCTCGACGTGATGAGCCGCGAGCTCTACAAAGAGAAGGAGAAGGTCCACCAGCTGCTCGAGCTGACGACCGAGGCAAACATCCGCTTCATCGACGCGATCCTCCAGCGCGGTGCGCTGCCCTTCGTGGTCGAGCCGATCGGCTCGGGTTCGCTGGTCTCGCCGCGCCACTTCACCGAGTTCGTCGCGCCCTACCTCAAGCGCATCGCCGACCACCTGCATCAGGCTGGTGCCCCGCTCGCGGGCCTGCACATCTGCGGCAAGACGAAGCCGAACTGGCAGGCGATGCTCGACGCCGACTTCGACCTGTGGAGCCTGGACGCCGTCAACCTCGCCGAAGCCAAGGAAGCCGCTGGTCATCGCGTCGTGCTCGTGGGCAACGTGGTGCCCGCCAACATGCTGAACAACACGCCCGAGCAGATCGACGCCGAGGCCAAGGCTATCTGCGAGAGCATGCTCGACGCACCCGCCGGCTTCGTCCTCGGTTCTGGCTGCGAGGTGCCGATCAACACGCCGCCGGAGAACGTCGACGCGCTGATCATGGCCGCCCGCAAGTACGGTCGCTACGACGGCCACAACGTGGCGTAAGCGTGGACAACTCAGCTTCGCCGAACGGGCCGGCCATCGAGCCAGCCCGCGTCGGCATAGGTATCGACACAGGTGGGACGTTCACCGACGCCGTGGCAGTCGATCTTGCGTCGGGCACGCTGCTCGCCAAGGCCAAGAGCCACACGACGCGCGAGGACCTCGCTATCGGTATCCGCGGAGCGCTTGAGGCGATCGACGCGGGCGCGCTCGAAGGCGTCGAGCTCGTGTCGCTGTCCACGACGCTTGCCACCAACGCGGTGGTCGAGGGCAAGGGTGCTCGCGTGGGGCTGATCGTGGCTGCGCCGGACCCGGAGACCTTCGAGCTTCCGCGCAACCTGCCGACCTCTGAAGTCGCGGTGATCGCCGGCGCGCACGGCCCCGACGGGCGTCTGCGCACGCCGCTCGATCTCGAGGCGGCGAGCGAGGCCGTCGAGCGGCTTGGGGGCGCGGTCGATGCGTTCGCCGTGTCCACCTACTTCAGCGTTGCGAACGCCGAACACGAGGTCGCCATTCGCTCGCTGATCGCGGAGACGTGCGGTGTGCCGGTCGTATGCGGGCACGAGCTCTCGCAGCGTATCGGTATGGTCGAGCGCGCCACGACCGCCGCTCTCAACGCGCGCCTGCTCCCGCTCGTGCGCGACCTGCTCGACGCGGTCCGCGCGACGCTCGACTCCTTCGGCATCAGCGCTCCGCTCATGGTCGTGAAGGGCGATGGCTCGCTCACTGCCGAAT
>CAYXQU010000363.1:0-1829 GCA_964467305.1 uncultured Eubacteriales bacterium | reverse complement strand
GCCATACTGCCCGGCTTATCCTGCAGGTTGCCGTCCACGTTCACGAAGCGGGCGTCTTCCATATGGTTCGTGAACCAGACGCTCAGGGCGAGCGCTATCACGAGGTCGTCGTGGTCCTGCTCGCGCTTCGCCTCGTACTTCACGTTCCCCGTGCGGGCGTTCTGCTTGAGCTGGAAGGCTCTCAGCTCCTTGGTGAGCGCGTCGGCCCCGGCGATGCCCTCGGCGACCTTGAGGTGCCCCCGCTGCGCCAGCGTGAGCAGGCGGGCAATCACGTCGCCCTTGTGGGCGTTCGTCCAGCCGTAGCCCTCGGCCGTCATGCGGTTGCTCACCCCGGCGGTGAGGGTCACGGGGCGGAAGCGCTGGCGACCGAGGCGGCCGTCTAGGTAGTGCTGCGTGAGCATGTCGGCGATGCCGCCGCCCACCCCGGTGCGGTCCACGGCCAGCAGCGCGTACTCCAGCGCCCGGTCGCGGTACATGTCGGCCACGTCGTCGGCCACCACGGTGTAGTCCGTGCCGAGGCTCCAGCGCTTGATAAGGCGGACGTGGTACTCGTCAAAGACCTCCTGCCCGTCGTCGGGCTCGTCAGGGAAGGCGAGGTAACGGCGCGGCTGCGTGTGCGTGGGGTCGAAGACCTGCACCCGCTCCGTGAGAATCAGGGCGCTGTAGTCACGCACTTGCCCGAGGTCCAGACCGATGCTGTAGCAGGCCATGGCGCGTCACCAGCCCGGCTCTACGGCGGCCGACACGGCGGCCAGCTCCGCGCCGTCCCCGTTGGTCACGCGCACGTTGAACCAGCCGAGCCCGGCCACGTCGAACTGTTCCCACTGGCCGTCCCTGCCGCTGGTCGCCGGGCGGTCTGCGGACAGGACTCCGAGGGTGCCGTACTCGCTCAGGTCCACGGGGGCGACTTGGCTGCGCCCGTTGCCGATGGCGAGCGCTTCCAGCGTGTGCGGCTGGTCGCAGGCGACGAGCACGCGCATGGTGCGATGCCCTCCCACGAAGACGCCAGCGCCGAGGATGCTGGCCGCCCCGGCGACGGATGCGGGTGTGTCTTCGGTTCCGATGATGTACTGCATTGGGTCACTCTCCGGTTGTCAGGGTGAAGGGCTCCACGGCCCCGGTGAACATCTTGCGGATGGTGTCTTCGTTGAAGACCTGCGCCGCTGTCTCGGCGAACTCGCACATGTACTCCTGCCGATAAAGCCACTCGCCGAGGGTGACCCGCTCTTCCTCCAGAAACGCCCTGCTGATGCGTGGGCAGTCCTCAGCGGTGACGCGCACGCGGGTCCACGCCGGGCCGCCGTTCTCCCACGCCTCGTACCACCAGCCGCGCATCCCGTAGGGCGTGCTCAGGGCGATGAACTGGCCGCCGGAGACAGCGAGCATGGGGCGCACGCTGGCGAGCAGCTCATCGTCCACGCGCGAGGCTTCGTCCACGATGAGCAGGCGCACGCCGGAGTACCCGCGCACGGTCGCCTCGCTGCCCGGCAGGGACACGATGCGCGAGCCGTTCTCAAGGGTCAGCGTGGCGGCGCTCTCGCTGTCCGCGCGCACCGGGCGGCCCAGACCCCGGTAGATGCCGCCGGCCTTCTTGAACAGCTCCCCGCTCTGCCGCTGCGAGGGCGACAGCATGAGGATGAGGCTTTCCGGCTCGTACAGGGCCGTGTGGACGGCGAGGGTCGCGCTCGTGGTGGACTTGCCGCTCTGCCTGCAGCAGTTGAGCAGGATGCGCGGGTCCGTGCTCCTCAGCACGTCCGCCTGCCACGGGTCGGCGACGAACCCCACGCCCCGGCCCAGCTCCACGGGGTCGAGCGCTCGCAGCAGGTCGG
>CAYXQU010000362.1:0-1834 GCA_964467305.1 uncultured Eubacteriales bacterium | reverse complement strand
CTTCAGCGTCGGGCAGCGCCTTGCGCGCCGCCTGGTCGCGCAGGTCAGCGACGATCTCGGTCGTGGCCGTGAAGCCGATGTCAGCCGAGATGAGTGCGTCTTCGAGGTCACTCCAGAACTCGTCGTCGAGATTCGGACCGCGGCGCAGCAGCACGTTGAGCTGCTCGCCCAGTCGCTCGCGGCTCTTGGTGAGGCCCTCGGAGAGGCGCTTGAACCACGGTGTGCTCACTCGGCGGACTCCGTGTCTTCAAGGGCGCGCTCGAGCTTCTGGCTCACGACTTTGGAAACGCCATCGGCCTGCATCGAGACGCCGTAGAGGACATCGGCCATCTCCATCGTGCGCCTCTGGTGCGAGACGACGACGAACTGCGTGTGCGCCCGCATACTGTCGACGAACGCGCAGAACCGCCGAAGGTTCGTGTCATCGAGCGCAGCCTCTACCTCGTCGAGGATGTAGAACGGGCACGGGCGCGTGCGGTAGACGGCGAAGAGCAGTGCGAGTGCGGTGAGCGACTTCTCCCCACCACTCATCAGCGACATCTTTGCGAGCTTCTTGCCGCGCGGCTGCGCTATGACCTCGACGCCGGTCACCTCCGGGTCGTCGGGGTCGGTGAGCTGCAGCTGCGCCGTGCCGCCCGGGAAGAGCACCGAAAATGTCTCCTGGAAGTGCTTGTCGACTGCCTCGAAGGTCTCGAGAAAGCGCTCCTTCATCTTGCGATCGATGGCAGCAACGACCTTCGCGAGCGCCTTGCGCGCCGCCTCGAGGTCGACCGTCTGCTCCAGCAGGAAGTCGCGGCGGTTGCGCAGCGACTCAAACTCCTCCATCGCGACCGGGTTGACCGGTCCGAGATTGGCGATGCGCTTGCGGAACTGGTGCGCACGCTCTTCGGCTGCGGCGCGGTCTTCGATGCGCTCGAGCTCCATGGCGTGCTCGATGGGCACGCCGAGCTCCTCGACGATCCGGCGGATGGCCTGGTTGACCTGGACCTCGAGCTGACCCTTCTCGACGCGAAGGTCGGCCATGGCCGCATTCTTGTCGTCGATGACGGCCTGGGCGGACTTCACGGCGTCCTGAGCGTCGTGCACGGTGGTGCGAAGCGACTCGCTGTCGGCCTGCTCGAAGCGCGCACGGTCGCGCAACTTCACTGCCCAGTGCTCGGCGCGCTCCTGCAGCAATGCGTAGAGGTCGTGGACGGGCTGGATGCGCTCGCGGAGCAGCTCGAGTGCCTCTTCGGTCTCGCGCGAACGCACGACCGTGTCGGCGAGCTCCTTGAGCTCGGCTTGGATGGTGTTCACTTGGCGCTTCAGGTGTACTTCCCGCTCGGAGACCGTGGCGATTTCGACCTGGCACACCGAAAGCCGCTCCGACACGGCCGACTCCTCGCGGAAAAGCGAGTCGCGCGAGTCGCGCGAAGCCGCAGCCGACTCCTCGAGCTGCTCGAGCTCGACGGTCGACCCCTCGATCGCCGAGGTGTGCTCCTCGATGAGCGGCCGGTCTTTGGCGGTGCGTTCGGTGAGTGCGGCGATACGGGTACTGACGCCGTTCATCTCGGCGTCGAGACCGGTGAGCTGCTGCTCGATGCGACCGACGTCTTCGAGCAGCGCGTCGTGCTCGCCGCGCTGCGATGCGACCTTCTGCGACAGCTCGAGTGCATCTTGCTGTGCAAGAGAGAGCGCCTCTTCGGACTCGGCGGCGGACGCCTCCGCCTCGCCAAGCTGAGCGGTGAGCGCGACGATCTCGTCGGTGAGCTCGTTGATGCGGCGCTTGCGCACGAGCACGCCTTCAGTGTCGGCGACCTGCGCGCCGATCGTGAGCTTGCCGTTGGGCCATACC
>CAYXQU010000361.1:0-1850 GCA_964467305.1 uncultured Eubacteriales bacterium | reverse complement strand
GACCAGGCGCGGCGCTGGTGGGCCCAGCAGGACTCGAACCTGCGACCGGCCGATTCCTCTCGAGGACGCATCCGCAGCATCCCGAGGAACCTATCGAGAACCTTGCTTTCTCGTAAAGAGAAGGTAATATTCTCGATGTGGACATCGATCGCACATCCTTGCACCAGGCGCTCGAGACGCTCGGCGAGGTTCTCGAGGATCGCGGCTTGGCCTACGACCTCGTGCTCGTCGGCGGCAGCAGCCTGCTGCTGCTCGGATTCGTCACGCGGCCCACCAAAGACCTGGATGCCTTGGCGCTCGTCGAGAACGGCGAGTACGTGTCGGCCGACCCCTTCCCGTCGCCGCTGGCTTCAGCCATCGCGAGCGTCGGGCGAGCGCTCGGCCTCTCAGAGGACTGGCTGAACCCGGGGCCGACCGAGCTGCTTCGGTTCGGTCTACCGAACGGTTTCCGCGATCGGGTCGACATCCGCCGCTACGGCGGCCTGACCGTCCATGTCGCTGGGCGCTTCGACCAAGTCTGCTTCAAGCTCTACGCAACCGTGGACCAGGGGTCGGGCAGCAAGCACGCGGCCGACCTGCGGGCGCTGCGTCCGACCAATGACGAGCTCATCGCCGCAGGCCGGTGGAGCCGGACGCACGACCCCTCGGACGGCTATCGACGTGTGCTCGCGGAGACCCTCGCCGACATGGGTGTGGAGGGCGCCGATGACCGCATGTAGCCGGCAGATCGAAGAGGCCGCCCTCGACCTCGCCTGGAGTCTGTGGGCAGAGCTGGGGGTGTCCGGATGGCAGCGCCGCCACACATCACACGCCATCGACCCTGAGCCCCTCATCCTGTTCACCGCGTCGCTCGGTAGCGCAGACCCGCGCCTCCGAGACGAATCCACCGACTGGTGCGTCACCTACGGCCGTTACGTCTCGACGGCGAGGCTGAAGAACCTCTTGGCCGGCGCGAGTCCGGCCGTCCAAGAGAACTTCGGGCAGACCGCGGCCACTGTCAACGCCCATTCGCGCTCGCGCTGGCCCGCCGCCACGAAGGAACGCCCCTTCGAGCCAACGGGACGCTCGGCCGTCGTCGATTTCCGCCGCCCGTCACTCATCGCGCTACGCCTCCGTGCCCTGTTCGGCGTGGGAGCCAGAGCCGAGATCGTGCGGGCCTTCGTCGCCGATCCCCATGCGGTGCTCACGGCGGCCGACCTGGCCGGCGACGCCGGCTACACGAAGCGCAACGTCGCCGAAGGACTGGAGGCTCTGCGCATGGCCGGGCTGATGGGGGTAGAGCGCGTGAGAAACCAGCTCGCCTATCACCTCCAGGACGCCGAGTGGCCCACGAGCCTGCCCGGAGGCATGCCGTCCCTCTTCCCGCGCTGGCGCTCCATCTTCCGCATCCTCGACCGCATGCTGGAGGCCATGCGGCGTGCCGAGACCCTCGGCCCACGAGTCCGAATGGTCGAGGCGGCGGATGTGCTGCACGAGCTCGAGGCCGACCTTCGTCTGGTCGGCGAGCCGCCCCTTTCGAACGACCAGGGCCTGGACCTCTGGGCGGAACTTGAACGGCGAGCCCTGCGACTCTCGAAGGGTTGGGCGTCTGGAGCCTTGGGGGATCGGGACGGCGCGTAGCGTCCACTCTGCTCTCGGGACTGTCCAGCCGATGCCCCTGCGTCAGTCGGCTGCGTAGCTCAAGCGCGTCGCGAGCAGCGGACTAATCCGCGCAGCCGACTCAGATACGGCAGGTCGACCTGGGGACACGAAGGATCCCGCAGAAACAAGGCCCGGAGTCCGGGCGTCACGGTCTTGGTGGGCCCAGCAGGACTCGAACCTGCGACCGGCCGATTATGAGTCGGCTGCTC
>CAYXQU010000360.1:0-1855 GCA_964467305.1 uncultured Eubacteriales bacterium | reverse complement strand
GCGCAAGATCGTGGACGCCGATGAGGCGTACGAGGCAACCCTGCGCGAGCTGCTGCGCGCGTTGCCCGAGTCCAATCCCGATGTCGCGATCGTGCAGCCGGAGGCCGACTTCAACTCGGTCACGCTGGGCGCCGACGGCGTGATCACCATCGACTGGAAGCCCGAGGTGCTCGAGTTCGAGGCCGAGGACAAAGAGAAGCGGCTGGCGTTCGCCTCGCTGCTCATGACGATGGGCGGGTTCCCCGAGGTCGAGAAGGTCCGCTTCACCGTCGACGGCAAGGACTCCGGTGAGATCGAGGGGCGCGATGTCGAGGCGTTCTGGGGCGCGGTCAGCCTCAAAGGCCAGCCCTTCAAGGCGCTGCGCCCGCCCACCAAGAAGTCCAAAGGCGAGATACTCGAAGAGCAGACCACCGGTGCTCAGGAGTCCGGCGAAGACGAGCCGGAGAGCGCCGAGTAGACCGCCCGGGCGCTGAGGCCCCCGTCATGCACGAGACAACCGCACCCGCTATGCGTTCCGGCGTATAGCGGGTGCGCTATACTGGCGAACATGACTCATCGCGCTCACATCCTTTGCCTAGATTCGCGACTTACGCGGCCGGCCGCCGTCTGCTGACGGCACCTTTCGAGCCGGCGTATCCGTTGACGCAGCCCGCCTGAGTTCGCACCAAAGGAGCATCCCGTGAGCACGAGCCCTTCTTCCCGCACCCCCGACAACAGCAGAGTCCACATCTTCGACACCACCCTGCGTGATGGCGAGCAGTCGCCCGGCGCTTCGATGAACACCGAGGAGAAGCTCGAGATCGCCCGCCAGCTTGTCCGGCTGGGCGTCGATGTCATCGAGGCCGGCTTCCCGGTCTCGAGCCCTGGTGACTTCGAGAGCGTGCGGCGCATCGGTGCCGAGGTGGGCGATGGCGCTATCGTCTGTGGCCTGACCCGCGCGGTACCCAAGGACATCGATGTCGCGGCAGACGCCCTCAAGACCACCGCGCGGCCCCGCATCCACACCGGCATAGGCGTGTCGCAGTCACACCTGCGCGACAAGCTCCGCATCTCTGAGGAAGAGGCGCTCGACCGGGCGGTCAAGGCAGTCAAGTACGCGCGCAACCTTGTGGGCGACGTCGAGTTCTATGCCGAGGACGCCGGCCGAGCAGAGCCCGCGTTTCTCTACCGCATGGTCGAGGCGGTCATCGCCGCCGGTGCGACCGTGGTCAACATCCCGGACACCACCGGCTACTCGTACCCCGAGGTCTTCGGCGAGCTGATCGCCGGGCTCATGGAGCATGTCGACGGCATCGACAAGGCGATCGTCTCGGTGCACTGCCACAACGACCTGGGGCTTGCCACCGCCAACGCGCTGGCCGGCGTCAAGGCGGGCGCTCGGCAGGTCGAGTGCACGATCAACGGCATTGGCGAGCGCGCCGGCAACACGGCGATGGAAGAGGTCGTCATGGCGCTCAAGATGCGCCCGGACGTCTTCGGCGTCGACACCGGCATCAATACCCGGGAGATCACGCGCACGAGCCGCCTGGTGTCGAGCATCACCGGCATCAACGTGCAGCCCAACAAGGCGATCGTGGGAGCCAACGCATTCGCACATTCCAGCGGCATCCACCAAGACGGCGTGCTCAAGGAGCGCTCCACCTACGAGATCATCGACCCGGTCGATGTGGGCGCGGGCGGCTCGAGCATCGTGCTCACCGCGCGCAGCGGCCGTCATGCGCTGCGCCACCGCATCGAGGAGCTGGGCTATTCGATCCCCGACGACGAGTTCGAGCGTATCCACGAAGCGTTCCTCGCACTGGCCGACAAGAAGAAGGAGGTCTTCGACGAGGACCTCGAGGCGCTGGTGGGCGAG
>CAYXQU010000359.1:0-1860 GCA_964467305.1 uncultured Eubacteriales bacterium | reverse complement strand
CTCTCTCCAGGGCATGGCCACCGTGTGCCAACGATACGTGCTAGGTACGCTGGACGCTCCCGGCGTTATTCGCGAGATCCCCACGCGTTCGTTTATCTTCGCTTTCGGGGGTCTGTATGCGTACTTCGACCTTCGCACCCGGGCTCGCATGGAAGGGCGCATTGTCGCTTCATGCCATGACTTCATGGGGCGCACGGAGTGGGACAGGACCGTACTTCGGATGCTGCAGCCACAGGCACGCTACTACGAGGTCGATGAGGTCCTTGGAGAGCCTTTCTATCAGACTCAGTGGTTCGGGAAGTCAACGGGCCAGCAGACCCTGTTCTGCACCGCGGGGGGCTCGGCAATGAAGGGTATCGAGACTCTCCTTGAAGCGCTGGCTCTACTACGGCGCTCAGGCGTGCGGAACCCACGGCTGAGGCTGGCGGGTACGGTCGACCGCAGCCTGATGGCGCGGCGGATCAACGAGTTGGTCGAGTCTCCCGAGCTGCGCGGCGCCGTTGACGTTCTCGGCAGCTGTGCCCCCACTCAGATTGCCGACGAACTAACCAAAGCAAGCGGTTTCGTGCTGCCTTCGCACATCGAGAACAGTCCAAACGCGTTGTGCGAAGCCATGATTGTAGGCACGCCGTGCATCGCCGCGTTCGTCGGCGGGGTGCCCTCCCTGGTGCGGGACGGTGTCGATGGGTTGCTCTACCACGACACCGACCCATACGCTCTTGCTGGCAAGATCGACCGGCTGCTCGGCGACCCGGTCCTTGCCGCTAGGTTGGGAGCCAACGGCCGGGAGAGGGCGCGACAGCGTCACGACCCGGAGCGCGTCGCAGCACAGGCCGTGGACGCGTATCGCGGCGTTCTGAGCCGGCGGCACACTGGTCCCGTGGCGTCATGACCGACGCAGGCACGCACCCGGAGTGTCTCTTCGCCCGTCAAGCCAGCGCCGCGTACTCTACATTTGCCGCGGAGATGCCGATGTTGGAGAAAGCACGTCGCTGCGGGCTGGGCCCGAGCGGGAAGAGGCTTGTCTCGTGACGGCCTCGCCCGCCAAAATGGGCTACTCTACGATGGAAGGCACGGAAGAGGCATATGACTGGTGACACGGATGCCCCAGGGGTTCCAAGGCTGAGCGACTACGCTCGCGTGCTGTGGAGGCGCAAGTGGGTCGTCGTCGCCCTGACGGTCCTCGGGCTCGTTCTGGCGCTCGGCAGGGCGTACATGACGACCCCCCTCTACGAGGCGCAGACGACACTCATCTACGAGAGGCCACTGAACGTCTCCAATCCGTTTTCCGGCTCGTACAGCGATTCGACGGATCGCGAGACTGAGCTGAGTTCCGTGCCCAGCATCATCGTCAGCCCCGACGTGATTGCCGCGGCCCGCGAGCGGCTGAAGGCCGACGAGATCGCCGTCGGCTACTCGGTGATCGCAGGCCCTCCTGAAGACGCGCCGGCCGGAGGCACGACAACGGGGGCGACGGTCTTGGTGACTGCGGTGAGTCCGAGCGCATCGGTGGCGGCGCGCGCCGCCGATGCCCACGCCGTCGCGTTCACGGAGTACCGCAAGGCGAGAGAGCAGGAAAGGGTGCGCCAGGCTCTTCAGGTGATTCAGAACCAGATCGACGCCTTCACGACGACGGAGTCCCGCAGTTCTGCTGAGTACCTCACTCTCCTTCAGCGGCTGAACGACCTGCGGATTCTCGAGGCGACTGCGACGGGCAACTTCCGGATCCTCGCTCCCGCCACGACTCCCAGCGCTCCGTTTTCGCCCGTCCCCATGCGCGACGCAGCAGTCGGCCTGGCTGCGGACGCGCGTGTCGAATTGTTCCAGCAGGAGCGCCAGCCCAATACCGACGACGAGACC
>CAYXQU010000358.1:0-1863 GCA_964467305.1 uncultured Eubacteriales bacterium | reverse complement strand
GTAGGCGGTGTTGTCTCGCTCGGTGATGAACTCGCCCGATGAGACGACGAGCGAGTTGACGTTGGCGTAGGCGGCCGTGACTCCCGAGACCGAGGTGTTGGAGTTGTTCTCGCCGGCGATCAGCTGTGACTGCGAGCTCGACAGCGGCGCAACCGACTCCACCGCGCCAAGCTGTGCGAGCGCTTCGGCGTCATCCATCGTGAGCGACTCGACGTTGCCGGCGGCCATGCGTGCGCCCGCGCCGCGCTGCCCGCCCGCTCCGGGGCGCACGGTGAGCAGGTTCGAGCCCGCGCTCTCGATGCGGCTCGTGACCGCCTGTTGGCTGCCGGTGCCCAGTGCCATGAGCGCGATAACACTCGCGATGCCCACTACGATGCCCAGGATGGTCAGGAAGCTTCGCACCTTGTTGGAGTTGAGCGAGTAGAACGTCTCGGCGAGAAGGTCTGTGAACTTCACTGGTTGTCACTCTCCTCGTGCGCGAGGCCGTCTTGGATGCGGATCACACGCTTGGCGTGCGCGGCGATGTCGGGCTCGTGGGTGATCAGCACGACGGTGCGGCCCTCGTCGTTGAGGCGCCCAAAGAGGTCCATGATCGTGACGCCGGTCGCGGTGTCGAGGTTGCCGGTGGGTTCATCGGCCAAGATCAGGTGCGGGTTGTTCACCAGCGACCGTGCGATCGCGACACGCTGCATCTGCCCGCCGGACAGCTCGTTGGAGCGGTGCGTCCACAGCTTCTCGGGAAGCGAGACCGCTTCCAGCGCCGCTGCCGCCCGCCGCTGTCGCTCATCGGCGTCGATACGGGTGTAGAGCATGGGCATCGTGACGTTTCGCATGACTGTCGCGCGCGGCAGCAGGTTGAACGACTGGAACACGAAGCCCACCGTCTCGCGTCTGACTTGAGCCAGATCCGCCGAGTCGAGATCGGTGATGTCGCGCCCGGCAATCCGGTAGGTGCCGCTTGTGGGCGTGTCCAGGAGCCCGATGATGTTCATGAGCGTCGACTTGCCCGATCCCGAAGGGCCGATGATCGCGACGAACTCGCCCGGCTCCACGGTGAGCGAGACCCCGCGCAGCGCGTGTGTCTCGGCACCGCCGCCGTCGTAGACCTTGTGCAGGTCGATGGCTTCGATGACGGGGGTCACTACTGACCTCCCGGTGCGCCGCCGGAGGGTGGGCCACCGGACGGCGGCGTGCCGCCACCCATCATCATCATGCCGCCCATGCCCGAACCTTGGCCGCTGCCGGAGTCCTCGTCTTCGGAATCATCCGAGGAGTCATCGGTGCTCGTCGTGGTGGTCTTGGTGACGACCGCCGCACCCTCGGCGACTCCGCTCTCGATCACGGTCTGGGTCGCGTTCGACAATCCGGTGACCACGGTGACATCGGTGGGGGCCTGGGCGCCTTGCTCCAGCACCTGCACGTAAGAGCTGCCGTCGTCAGCGCTCTTGATCGCCGAGTTCGACACCAGAAGCACGCCGCGCTCGACCGCCGTGACGACCGTCGCAGTGGCCGACATGCCGGTTCGCAGGCGCTCGTCGGTGCCGTCGAGCGTGATCCACACGCTGTAGGTCACCACGCCGGAGTCGACGGTGCCTGCCGAGGCGACCTCGTCGACCGTGCCGGTCATCGACAGATCGGTGACCGCATCGAACTCGACCTGGGCATCCTGACCTGCGGCAAGCCCGGTCACGTCGACTTCATTGACCGACATCTCGACACCCATCTTGCCGTCACGCGCGATGGTGACGGGCGCGCCCGAGCTGCTCGATGAGCTGGTCGTGGTTGTGCCGCCGGCCGCTGAGCCCGAGCTGCTCGACGACGAATCTCCGCCTTCAGGGCTCACCGAGTCGCCCTTCTCGACGT
>CAYXQU010000357.1:1489-1901 GCA_964467305.1 uncultured Eubacteriales bacterium | reverse complement strand
GTCAAAGCCATGGTGGCCAACGTGCTGTTGGCGCAGCGGCCCCACATCCCGCTGGTCAGCGCGTCAGGACTCGCCGGGTTCGGCTCGGCGAACCACGTGATCACCGAGCGCGTGGGCGACTCCTTCTACCTGGTGGGCGACATGGAAAGCGACGTTCGCAACAGCCTGCCGCTCCTCGCATCGCGCGTGATGGTCGCGGCAGCACACGAAGCCCACGCGGCAATCCGGATCCTGTTGGGATACCCCGACATCTAGTGCGCGCCCCGGTTCAACGCAGGCGCCTGAAGATCAGGCGCATTCTTCCTTGCCGGCCTGATAGATGCCTAGGAAGAAGCGGTGCGGCCCGGGGGTGTCGTAGGGCACGAACGCTACACGGTCGCCCGGCATGACCACCTGGGCCAAGCCGTGCATC
>CAYXQU010000357.1:0-1479 GCA_964467305.1 uncultured Eubacteriales bacterium | reverse complement strand
GCATCGTGTGATTCACGAACACGCCCTCGATGAGCTCAGTGGGGATGCCCATCGACTCGGCGACGGACTTCGCGCTCGCGCCTTCCTCGGCGACGGGGACCTCACACACATGGCCCAGACCGCGCGCTTCGCAGACGGGACGCAGGCTACCAAAGATCCTCACGGTGACAGGTTGTGGGCTCATGCGATGATTGTACCCTCCGAGACAGGCCATCCCTGCTTCACGAGGCCAACGAGCCGCCACCACCCAGACCGCCAAGGAGTACCGCGATGCTCGACGTGATCCGCGCTCGCAGGAGTGTTCGCAGCTACGGTGACCAGCAAGTGAGCCAAGAGATGCTCGCCTTGCTCGAGGAGGCTGTCGAGAGAGCACCCACTTCGCGTGGGCTGGCTTCTCGGCGCATTGAATGGGTGACCGACAGCGCTCAGCTCGCGGCACTATCGCGTGCGAAGGAACACGGGGCTGCGTTTGTCGCACGCGCTCCGCTGGCTGTCGTGTTCTGCGGACTGCCCGGCGTGTCCGATGTGTGGGTCGAGGACTGCGCCATCGCCGCCATCACGCTGCAGTACGCAGCCACGTCACTGGGTCTGGTCTCGTGCTGGGCGCAGATCCGCAAGCGCACAGACGCCCAAGATCGCGACGCCGAAGCGGTGGTCCGAGAGATCCTCGGGCTACCTGCAGACGTCAGTGTCGATTGCATCATCGCGGTGGGGCACCCGAAGTAGCGTGGCTCAGGTGGTCTCGTCGCTGGGCTCAGGCGTGGGAGCGGGTTTGGGAGCTGCCTTCTTCTTGTAGTAGCGCCACGGGCTCTTCTTGCTCTTGTTGCCTGCTGCGTCGACCGCCCACACACGCCAGCGGCGTTTGACCTGCAGGACCCGCGCAGAGTACGACGTCTCCTTCAGGTCGCTGATGACCTGCGTCTTGCCATAGGAACCGCTGGAGAGCCGATCTTGGATCTCGAACGCATAGGTGACCGGTTCGCCTGAGTCATCCTCGACCTCCGACCACTTCAGCTTGACCCGGGTCGCGTCGATCACGGCACCGTCTTTGGGCGCCGTCTGTTTGGGCTTCGGGGGCGGGGTCTCATCGGCGGATTCCTCGACCACCTCGAGATCCTCGACGACCACTTCGGGCTCGATGGTCCCGGTCTCCTCGGTGATGATTACCGCGGGTGTCGACTCGACGACCGGCGCTTGCGCGGGCTCTGGCTTCGGGGCGGTCGCTCGACCGATGGCGAACCCGATGCCCACCCCCAGCACCAGCAGCAGGACCGTGCCCACGGCGAGGGTGACCGAGAGCCGCTGCTGGCGATCCAGACCCCGGCGGGTGTACGAACGGCGTCGGATATGCCCGAGGTCGTTGTTGCTGCCGAAGTTGCCCATCTTGCGCTCCCCTGTCGCGCGACGAGACTGTCCGATTCCACCCTAGTGCGCTTGGGCTCGACGCACAAGCTGACGTGCATCGTTACGCTACAATCG
>CAYXQU010000356.1:324-1930 GCA_964467305.1 uncultured Eubacteriales bacterium | reverse complement strand
GGCACCAGACCACACGCGTCGCAGTGGATCGCGGGGATGGGGTTGCCCCAGTAGCGCTGGCGGCTGATCAGCCAGTCACGAAGCCTGAAGTTCACCGAGGCGCGCCCCAGCCCCCGCTCCTCAAGCCACGCGGTCACCGCGCGGACTCCCTCCCCGCCCTTTCCGGTGGGAGTCCCGGTGAACGACCCGGACTGCACCATGATGCCGTCGCCAGCGTATGCCTGGTCCCACGGCACCTCGGTCATCACGCGCTCAGGCTCACTGCGAAGCGCGGTGAGCAGAGGATCGTCGTGAGCGACGACCACCGGCGGGATCGCCAGGCCGTACTTGCGGGCGAACTCGAAGTCACGCTGGTCGCCACAGGGAACAGCCATCACCGCACCGGTGCCGTACTCCATGAGCACGTAGTCGCTCACCCACACCGGGACCTTCTCGCCGTTGACCGGGTTGATCACGTAGCGCCCGGTGAAGGCGCCGCTCTTCTCGCGCTCGCCCAGCTGACGCTCGACGGCGGTCTCTCTCGCTGCGGCGTCGACCACCGCCATTACCTGCGACTCGTACCGTGTTCCCGCCACGAACTCGCGCACGCGGGGGTGCTCCGGCGCCAGCAGGAAGAAGCTGCACCCAAAAAGCGTGTCGGGACGTGTGGTGAACACCGTGATCCGCTCACCGGCTGGCTCGCCGTTGTCATCGCAGAGCTCGAACTCGACTTCAGCTCCCTCGCTGCGGCCGATCCAGTTCGCCTGCATCGACTTCACGCGCTCGGGCCATCCGGGCAGCTTGTCCAGATCATCGAGCAGCTCTTGAGCGTAGTCGGTGATCTTGAGATACCACTGCTCGAGTTCGCGCTTCTCGACAACGGTCTTGCAGCGCCAGCACACGCCGTCGCCAATGACCTGCTCGTTGGCGAGCACCGTCGCACAGTCGGAGCACCAGTTGACCGGGGAGCTCTTGCGCTCGACCAGCCCGCGCTCCCACATCTTGAGAAAGATCCACTGACCCCAGCGGTAGTACTCCGGGTCGCACGACTTGACCGCGCGGTCCCAGTCGTAGGAGAAGCCCATCCGCTTGAACGACGCCGCCTGTGTGTCGATGTTCGCGTAGGTCCAGGTGGCAGGATGGCTGTTGCTCTTGATCGCGGCGTTCTCGGCAGGAAGGCCGAACGCGTCCCAGCCAATAGGGTGCAGTACCGAGAAACCGTTCATGACGGCCTGCCGCGCGACCACGTCGCCGATGGTGTAGTTGCGAACGTGCCCCATGTGGATGTCGCCGGAAGGGTACGGGAACATCTCGAGCACGTACTTCTTGGGCTTGTCGGCATCCTCGGTTGCCTTGAACGCGGCATCGCGCTCCCAGATGGCCTGCCACTTCGGTTCTATGGCAGCGGGGTCGTAGCGCAATGGTTCACTCACGGGGCAGGCCTCCTGCGAGACGTACGAGACGGTCCAAGTGGTTTCCGAGTGATTCTAGCCCAGCGCGCGCGGGTGCGGAATGCACGACACCCGCCGGCAGGTGGACCGGCGGGTGTCGGTGGTGACTTTTGGTGGAGCCAAGGGGGATCGAACCCCTGACCTCTTGGCTGCCAGCCAAGCGCTCTCCCAGCTGA
>CAYXQU010000356.1:0-314 GCA_964467305.1 uncultured Eubacteriales bacterium | reverse complement strand
GAGCTATGGCCCCACGTCTGGGCGCCGCGAAAGCGGCAAGCGGTAATCTACCAAGCGTATTGCAGCGGGTCAATACCTGTATCCGCGTGTGATCGCACCGGGGCGCCTACGCATCGGCCTCGAACATGCGCTTGGGCTCTTTGTCGTCCTCGATCACCGGGGCCGGCATGCCCTCCATCGCGGCTTCGAAGGTGACGTGCTCTTCAGGTGGTGCGAGTGCCGCGACCGCCTCGCTTGTGATCATCCCACCCATCATCACCGAGGCGCCCACAACCTCGCGCACCGGAGCGACTCCCGCGGCCCACCAGCCAAAC
>CAYXQU010000355.1:0-1933 GCA_964467305.1 uncultured Eubacteriales bacterium | reverse complement strand
GCCGCCGGCAGCAAGCGCCGTCTCGTTGGAGCGTGCGAACTCGAGGCGATCGACAAGCTGCCCGGGCAGGAAGCCTGCATCACCGGACTCGGTGACGGAGACCTTCCGCAGCATCTGACGGCTGATGACCTCGATGTGCTTGTCGTTGATGTCGACACCCTGCGAGCGGTAGACCTCTTGGACCTGCTCGACGGTGTAGCGCAGCGTCTCGTTGGGTCCCTTCAGCGACAACAGGTCGTGAGGGTTGACCGAGCCTTCGGTGAGCTGCTGGCCGACTTCGACCGACACCCCGTTGGCGACACCGGGGCGCAGGCGGGCACGGCGCGAGACAGTGTAGACCGCTTCGGCTCCGTCCTCGCCCTTGACGGTGAGCTGACGCGTCTTGTCGACGTCTTCGATGGTGAGCTCACCTGCGAGCTCGGAGATGACCGCCTGGCCCTTGGGCTTGCGGGCCTCGAACAGCTCGGTGACACGGGGCAAGCCGTGCGTGATGTCCTCGCCGGCGACACCACCGGTGTGGAACGTACGCATGGTCAGCTGCGTGCCGGGCTCGCCGATCGACTGTGCGGCGATGATGCCCACCGCTGTGCCGATGTCGACGGGACGGCCGCTGGCAAGGTCCCACCCATAGCAGGCCTGGCAGATGCCGTGCTTGGCATGGCAGGTCATGACGGTGCGCGCCTCGACCTCGACGACACCGGCGTCCGCCGCGTCGCAGACGTCCTGATCGTTGATGAAGTAGTAGCCGGCCTCGCGTACGACCTCGCCCGTCTCGGGATTGACCGCCGGCGAGAGCAGGCAGCGACCCACCAGGTTGTGGTCGACGTTGCCGTCTGCACGCAGCAGCGGGAACACCACGCCCTCGTCGGTGCCGCAGTCCAGCTCGCGGACGATGACGTCTTGCGCGACGTCGACCAGACGACGGGTGAGGTACCCGGAGTCGGCGGTACGAAGCGCGGTGTCAGCCAGACCCTTACGGGCGCCGTGCGTCGAGATGAAGTACTCGAGAACGGTGAGTCCTTCTCGGAAGTTCGCCTTGATGGGGCGGTCGATGATGTCACCCTTCGGGTTGGCCATCAGACCACGCATACCGGCGAGCTGGCGAATCTGCTTGATGTTACCTCGCGCACCGGAGTACGCCATCATGTAGATCGGGTTGAACTTGTCGAACGCCTCGGCCATCGCATCACCCACGTCGTCGGTGGCGCGAGTCCACACGTCGACGATCTGGCGGTGGCGCTCATCACGGGTGATGAGGCCGCGCTCGTACTGGCCCTCGATCTTCGCGACCTCTTTGTCCGACTCGGCGAGGATCGCGGACTTGCTCTCCGGGATCATCGCGTCGTAGACCGAGACAGTGAGACCGGCGCGCGTGGCGTAGTGGAAGCCCAGCCGCTTGATCTCGTCGAGGATCTGTCCCATCTGAGTGGTGGTGTAGCTCACCGAGCACTCCTCGACGATGCGAGAGATGCCCTTCTTGTCGATGGGGTGGTTGATGTAGGGATGGTCGTCGGGCAACGAACGGTTGAAGGTGATCCGACCCACAGTCGTCTCGATGCGTTCGCCGGCCTTCTTCTCCTCAAGAACACCCACGGCCGACTGCACCACGGTGTCCTCGGACAGGCGGACGGTGATACGAGCCTGCAAGTCGAGGTCAGCGCGGCTGTCGTAGGCCAAGATGGCCTCTTCGGCGTGCATGAAGAAGCGACCCTCGCCCGGCATGCCCTCACGGTCGGCGGTCAGGTAGTAAAGACCGATGACCATGTCCTGCGTCGGCGTGGTCAGCGGTCGACCGTGCGCCGGGCTCTTGATGTTGTTGGTCGACAGCATGAGGATGCGGGCCTCAGCCTGCGCCTCTGCTGACAGGGGCAGGTGCACCGCCATCTGGTCGCCGTCGAAGTCCGCGTTGAACGCGGTGCAGACGAGCGGGTGG
>CAYXQU010000354.1:0-1944 GCA_964467305.1 uncultured Eubacteriales bacterium | reverse complement strand
CGAGCGCCAATGGGAAGCCGCTTGGTCTCGCATCGGCCTCCCGGCCGGCGCCGCTGTGGCGGTAGGGGTGGGTAGTCGGGGCATCGACGGTCTGGCTGCCATGGTCCGCGCCGTCGTCGCAGGTCTACGGGCCGCCGAGTGTCGCCCGTTCATCGTGCCGGCCATGGGGTCGCACGGCAGCGCCAGCGCGGCCGGTCAGCAGTCGGTGCTCAGCGAGCTTGGGATCACTGAAGCCGCTGTGGGGGCTCCCATCCGCGCGTCGGTCGACGTGGTCTCTCTGGGAGACGCGGACGGCTTGCCGCTCTTCATGGATCGGCGTGCAGCGGAGGCCGACGGTATCGTCCTCGTCAATCGCATCAAGCCGCACACCGACTTCATCGGACGCTTCGAGAGCGGCCTGATGAAGATGCTGGTCATCGGTCTGGGCAACGAAGCCGGCGCCACCTCCTGCCACCGTCAGGCACTGACCCGGGGGCTGGGCGATGTTGTGGCGACGGCTGGACCGGCCCTCGTCGAGCGGGCCAATGTGGTCCTGGGGGTGGCCACCGTGGAGAACCAGCACCATGAAGCCAGCGAGGTCCGCCTCCTCCCGGCCGCCCAGTGGCAGGAGTCCGAGCCCGAGCTTCTGGAGCGCGCACGCCTGCTGCTGCCCGGCCTTCCGCTCGATGATATCGATGTGCTGCTCGTCGACGAGATGGGGAAGGACGTGAGCGGTGCCGGCATGGATCCCAACGTGACCGGCCGCTCGGTAGGCTGCTGGGTCGCACAGCGTGAGACCCCGCGCATCACCCGCATCGTGGTGCGGGGGCTGACACCGGCTGCTGAGGGCAATGCTTGCGGCCTTGGTGCTGTGGACTTCGCACCACGGCGCCTGGTCGACCAGATCGACTTGGTCGCCACGGCGACCAACGCCTTGGCTTCGTGCGCGCCAGAGGACTGCAGACTGCCGCTGACGGTCGCCAACGACCGTGAGGCCCTCATCGCCTGTTTGGCGACGTTGCGGCCCCACAGCCTGGACGACCTACGGTTGGTGCACATCCGCAATACACTGGCGATGGAGCGGCTCGAGATCTCCGCCGGCTGCCTTTCGTGTCTTCGTCCCGACGTCGATCTGACCGTGGAGCCCGACGGACTGCCGCTGGACTTCGACAATCGCGGGGACCTCGTCTCGAGGCTGCTGTGATGAAGGCGTCGCTCATGGTCACCTGTCTGGGCGACGCCCTTTACCCCGATGTCGGCGTCGCCGCCGTGCGTGTGCTGCGCGCCCTCGGCGTCGAGATCGACTTCCCGGCCGACCAGGTGTGCTGCGGTCAGCCTGCCTTCAACAGCGGCTACCGGGAGGAGGCGCGCACGTCGGCCAGAGCCTACCTGCGCGCCTTCGCGGAGAGCGAGTACGTCGTCTCGATCTCGGGGTCTTGCGCAGCCATGGTGCGCGAGCACTATCCCCTGCTTTTCGAAGGTCGCAAAGAGGAACACGCGGCCCGCCAGCTCTCCGGGCGCACGTACGAATTCTCGCAGTTCCTCATTGACGTCCTCGGCGTGACCGCGCTGCCGGTGCGGTATGGCACGCGCGCCACGTTCCATCACTCGTGCCATACGCGACGCATGCTCGGCGTCGTCGAGCAGCCGGAGCGACTCCTCGCGATGGTCGACGGACTCGAGTACGTTCCCTTGCCGCACGCCGAGGAGTGCTGTGGCTTTGGCGGCACGTTCGCCGTCAAGATGCCCGCCATCTCCGCCTCACTCGTGGACGACAAGGTCGATCATGTGCTCGAGACCGGTGCCGACCTGCTCCTCGGGTTGGACATGAGTTGCCTCATGAACATCGGCGGTCGTCTTGAGCGCCGCGGCGCCGGCGTTCGTGTCAAGCACCTCGCCCAAGTACTGGCCGAGGGGTGGCGGGCGTGAGTATCAGCGGCCTCGGGATCCGGGGCTCGCGCCCTC
>CAYXQU010000353.1:0-1964 GCA_964467305.1 uncultured Eubacteriales bacterium | reverse complement strand
GGTCGGGAGATCTGATGCGTCAGGTCGCGCGAATCAGCCGGCCACGATCAGTGCAGAAGCCTCACCCGGTAGCCCTGCCCACCGCATGAGGGGCACTTCACCCAGGCATCCTTGCCGGACGCCTTGTTCACGGCGATGACCTTGTTGCCCTTGCAGTGCGGGCATGGCTCCTTGCGTACCATCCTGATGCGCCTCCTTGGCGGACCTTTTGGATGAGTTGTCTACTTGGGACTGAATAAGCAACCCGTGCGCCATCATTCTTCTATCGGCAAGTCTTCTTCAGGAATTAGTGATTGTGCTCACGGGGGGTCACCGCTCGTAGTCAACCTCTTGCGCATCAGCAGCGAGCGGGTATACACTCGCGTGCAACCGAACAGCTTGCCTGTGACGGGGAAGAGTACTTCAGCGCGATCGCTTGCAGAGAGTCGGGGACGGTGGAAACCCGGCACGATCCGATGAAGGAATGGGCCCCTGAGGCTCCGGGACAACGGCGCGATGCCTACTAGTCCCGGCGGACACCCACCGATACAAGGGGCCGGGTATGAAGGTGCGCACGTGGCACCGAGTACTGTCGGAGACTGAGTGGTCATCGCCATAGGCGAGGGCAACAAGGGTGGTACCGCGAGAGAAGGCTCTCGTCCCTTGAGGACGGGGGCTTTTGTGTTTTCTCGGACAGGTCGCGAATGCGAGAAGGGCTGGAAAGGCATCACATGATAGTGCCGAGCAAAGAGGAGTTCGTCGCGCTGGCGGCAGACCACGACGTGGTGCCGGTCGCGCGCGAGGTCTACGCGGATCTCGCGACGCCCATCAGCGCGTTCATGGCGCTTTCCGAAGGCGCTGAGCATGCGTTCCTGCTTGAGAGCGTGGTGGGCGGAGAGCGGCTTGGCCGCTACAGCTTCCTGGGTGTTGGCGACCGCGCGGTCATCTCGGGTCGCGGCAACGAAGTGGTGATCGAGAACGGCGGCGTGCATGGCGAGCGGGCCGAGGACCCTTTGCGCGTGGTCGCACGCGAGCTGGGAACCGGAAGCGTGGCCAGGGTGCCGGGTCTGCCGCTGCTCGTGGGTGGCGCTGTGGGCTACGTGGGCTACGAGGCAACCTCGACGTTTGAGAAGGTGCCGCGCCACGACAACGACGAGCTCGGCGTACCGGACTTCTGCTTCATGCAAGCCGACATCGTGGTCGCCTTCGACCATGCTCGCCGGGTGATGCAGGTCATCGCGCCGGTACGGCCCGGTGGGGCGGCCGAGATGGCGTACGACGCGGCCCTCAAGCGCATCGACGGGTTCTTGCGCCGCATCGACGAGGGCCCCCGGGGTGCCGAGCTGGGAAACGTGGGCGAGTCGGTCGACGTGCCCCTCACCGCCCACACCTCACACGACGATTTCATCGCCCAGGTCGAGTCTGCCAAGCGCCACATCGAGGCCGGCGACATCTTCCAGGTGGTGCTCTCGCAGCGTTTCTCGGCACCCTATGCCGAGAACGGCGTCGATCTCTACCGCGTGCTTCGTGCGGTCAACCCCAGCCCCTACATGTTCTACCTTCGGACACGCGACGTGACGCTGGTTGGTTCGAGTCCCGAGCCGCTCGTGCGGGTCGAAGGTGACGAGGTGCTCACCCGCCCGCTGGCGGGGACACGCCCGCGCGGCGCCACCGCGGTCGAGGACGGTCGCCTACGCGCGGACCTGCTCGCCGATGAGAAGGAGCGCGCCGAGCACGTCATGCTGGTCGACTTGGGTCGCAACGATCTTGGTCGCGTGAGCGAGCCCGGCTCGGTGAGCGTGGATGAGCTCATGGAGGTCGAGTACTACAGCCACGTGATGCACATTGTAAGCAACGTCACCGGCACCCTCGCTGCCGATAAGGACGCCGTCGACGCACTCGAGGCGACCTTCCCCGCAGGCACCGTGAGCGGCGCGCCCAAGGTGCGCGCGATGGAGATCATCCGCGAGCTCGAGCCGGCGGCG
>CAYXQU010000352.1:0-1976 GCA_964467305.1 uncultured Eubacteriales bacterium | reverse complement strand
GCACTCGGCCACGACCCCGACACCGCCTTCCGGACGCTGTCGTGCCCCGACCCGGCGATTTCGGCGGAGAATCGGGCCGCGCGGATGCGCGGTCAGCTCGAGGCGGTCGATGCCTCCCTCATCATCGCGCTCGACGCACAAGCTGCCGAAGACGTCGCAGCCGCTTTCGGCATCCCGGTGCCGGCGTTTGGCACGTGCGTGACCGTGCGAGGGAGACGGCTCTTGGCGGTGGACGGCTTCGAGAAGTCGCTTAGCGATGAAAGCCGCAAGAAGCGGGTCTGGCGCCAGCTTCAGGCCGCTACCCCTGCGCCGCCGGTCTTCTGAAGGTGAGGCCGTCTAGAGCCTGAGGCTGTCTGGAACGCCATGAACGGACTGCACGACGTCGGCGCGCACGGAGACGTTCTCCCTTTCGGCAGGCAAAAGGCGACGGTGCTCGAAAGCTCCGTCGCCTTGCAGGTGCGATGGTGGTGCGGCTGCGGTCAGCAACTTTCGGCAACTCGTGCCTAGTCTTCCTCGATCTCGGTGATGGCGCCCATTGGGCACTCTTCCATGCAGGTCGCGCAGCCGTCGCAGTCGTCGTCGTGCACCGGCTCGGCCGCGTCGCCGACGATCTCAAGAACGCCACTGGGGCAAGCATCGACACAGATGCCGCAAGCCGAACAGTCGTCCTCGTTGATGATGGGGCGGGGCATGTTCTCTCCTTTGTGAAGCGATGCGCAGACGGCCCTGACCGTGGTTTTCGTGCGTACCTTACAGAGCGTATAGGCGTGTGTAAAGACCGAATCGAACCCCTTGTGACGAGCGGCGTAGAAGTCGAGGATTCGGCGTTTGCGAGACGAGGGTAGCTGGGTACAAATCACACGTTAGTTGATATGAAACTTGATAACGTCATTGTCAGATTGTAAGATTCGTGTGTAACAATGTCGCTGTCGAGGGGTAAAGTCACTCTCGTGTGAGTCGCGCAGCGTGCATCAGCGCGCCTGTTTGAGCGTAAAGGAGCGAGCTACATGGCAAAGGTAATCGGAATCGATCTCGGGACCACCAACTCGGCGGTCGCGGTCATGGAGGGCGGCGAGCCCACCATCATCATTAACGCCGAAGGCGACCGCACGACCCCTTCGGTCGTCGCGTTCCGCAAGGACGGCGAGCGCGTCGTGGGCAAGCCGGCCAAGAACCAGGCGGTCACCAACCCCGAGAACACCATCAAGTCGATCAAGCGCTTCGTCGGCCGCAAGTTCGAGGAGACCGAGAGCGAGCGCAAGACGATCGCCTATACGGTCGTGAAGGGCAAGGACGGGCGCTCGTCGGTCGAGATCGAGGGCAAGGACTACACGCCCGAGGAGATCTCGGCGATGGTGCTGCAGAAGCTGAAGGCCGATGCGGAGAAGTATCTGGGTGAGACGGTCACCCAGGCGGTCATAACCGTGCCGGCGTACTTCAACGATATGCAGCGCCAGGCCACCAAGGACGCCGGCAAGATCGCCGGTCTCGAGGTACTGCGCATCATCAACGAGCCGACGGCGGCCGCACTCGCCTACGGTCTTGACAAGGGCGACAAGGAGCACACCGTACTCGTCTTCGACCTGGGCGGCGGTACCTTCGACGTCTCGGTCCTCGAGCTGGGCGACAACGTTGTCGAGGTCCGTTCGACCTCGGGCGACAACCACCTCGGCGGAGACGACTGGGACCAGCGTGTCATCGACTGGCTCGCCGACAAGTTCAAGGCCGACACCGGTATCGACCTGCGCGTGGACAAGATGGCCCTGCAGCGGCTCAAGGAGGCCGCCGAAAAGGCCAAGATGGAGCTGTCGACCGCGCAGGCCACCCAGATCAACCTCCCGTTCATCACCGCCGACGCGTCGGGCCCCAAGCACCTCGACTACCAGCTCACGCGCGCCGAGTTCGAGAAGATCACGAGCGATCTGCTGGACCGTACCAAGACGCCGGTCGAGCGGGCCATCAAAGACGCGGGCATG
>CAYXQU010000351.1:0-1979 GCA_964467305.1 uncultured Eubacteriales bacterium | reverse complement strand
GCGGCGATCTACACCACGCTCATGTGTCTCATCGGCTGGTTCCTGGGCGAGAACCTGCACATCGCACTGCGGGTCGCCTCCGGCATCGGGTGGGTGGGGCTGCTGGTGATGGTGCTGTTCGTGGGCGGCATCATCGTGGCTCGCAACCGGATCAAGGCGCGCCGGGCTGCGGAGAGCGACGAGCAGTGAGCACGCGCGACCGCGTACTCGATGCCCTTCGCCGCTCCGGTGAAGGGTGGGTGAGCGGTCAGTCCCTCGCACGCGAGCTGGGCGTGAGCCGAGTCGCGGTCGCCAAGCACATCGCTGCCCTGATCGACGCTGGCTACACCATCGATGCGGTTCACGGCACCGGCTACCGCCTTGGCTCGGCCCCCCTGCTCGCCCTGCCCACCGAGGTGAGACCTCTGCTCACCGATCCGCTGTGGTCGCGTGTCGAAGGCGCCGAGCAGACCGAGTCCACCAACGCAGACGCTCGCGAGCTGGCTGTGAGCGGTGCCGAGGAGGGCACCGTCGTCGTGGCCGCTCGCCAGCTTGGTGGCCGGGGCAGGCTGGGTCGCAGTTGGGATTCGCCGCCAGGCGGAGCATACGTCTCGGTGCTGCTGAGGCCGGCGGTCGCTCCATGGGAAGTGGGCACGCTCGCGCTCGTGATCGCCACGGGGATCGCGCGCGGCCTGCGCGCATTGGGGGCCGCACCACAGCTCAAGTGGCCCAACGACGTGTGGGTCGATGAGGGGAAGCTCGCCGGGGTCCTGCTCGAGATGTCGGCCGAGGCAGACGCGGTCGACTGGGTCGTCGCCGGCTTCGGCATCAACGTGCTGCGGCCGCCGTCGCCATCGCCGGGTGCGGCGTACCTCTCGGACGAGGTGGCCTCGGTGACGCCCGCGCAAGCCGCTGCGGCGGCGCTCGACGGTGTCGCATCGGCGTACCGCGAGTGGCTGGCCTCAGGCTTCGAGCCTCTGGCCGCCGAGTACCATTCGCTCGCGCTGCTCAACGGACGGCCGGTCACGGTCCGCGATACCGGCGGTGCGGTGGTGGCCTCAGGCGTGGCTACCGGCATCGACACGCATGGCCGACTGGTGGTCGACGGGCCGGGCGGCGTCGTCGCGGTGGCGACCGGCGACGTCACCTTGCGAGACTCCTGATCGCGGTTGACCCGGGCGGCGACCACCCCTAAAGTAAACCGCTACACATCAAAGGGTTTACCAAAAGCCGGGGAGCGCCGATGAACCAGTCCGCCAGCATGCCGTCCGCCACCGTCACCAGCATCGATCGCACACGCAACATGGTGGTCGCCGCGCTGCTCGCGGGGATGATCGCCGCGACGTCGTGGATCACGGTCCCGCTGTTCGGTCCGGTGCCGGTCACCCTGCAGACCGTGTTCGTGCTGCTGGCAGGGTTGCTGCTTCCGGCGCGCTGGGCGGTCGTGTCGATGCTGCTGTACCTGGGCTTGGGTGTCGCAGGACTTCCCGTGTTCTCCCAGGGCCAGTCCGGGCTTGCCGCGATCCTGGGCCCCACCGGGGGCTTTCTGCTGGGCTTTCCCTTCGCGGCAGGAGGCGCGGCGCTTGTCTTCGGTGCACTGCGACGCCGCTACCGCGAGACCGTCGCCAGCGTAGCCGCGGTGGTGACCGCAGAGATCGTCATGTATGCGGTGGGAGTGCCATGGCTCATGGCGCAGACCGGGCTGACACTTGGCCAGGCCCTCGCCGCGGCGCTGCTGCCGTTCCTCGTGCCCGATGCGATCAAGGCCGCGTTCTCGGTGAGCGTCGCCGCCGCGATCAGACGGGCGCTTGGTCAGGACAGCAGCTCGGCGCAGGCCTAACCCGCAGCGGGCAGCCGCACGGTGAAGCGCGAGCCGCCGCCCTCGAGGTTCTCGGCTGCGATGGTCCCGCCGTGTGCCGAGACGATCGCGCGTACGATCGCGAGTCCCAACCCGGTTCCACCGCTCGAACGCGTGCGGCTGGTGTCTGCTCGGTAGAAGC
>CAYXQU010000350.1:0-1985 GCA_964467305.1 uncultured Eubacteriales bacterium | reverse complement strand
CTGGCAGGCTTCGAGGCGATTGTCCGGGCCGTTCTCGCAGCCTGCCAGGATACCGGCGGCGGCGGTGAGCCCGATAAGCATCGACGCCTGCTGGGTGGTGTACGCCAGCCCGTTTGCAGCCGTGATGTCTTCATCGTCCACGAGGTATGGAATCAGCGCATTGCGCGCGGGCCAGAAGAACAGCGCGGCGGTCTCCATGAGCAAGACGGCGAGGTAGATCACTGCAAGCGAGTTCGTGAAGACGAGTACGACGACGAGCGCCGCGCGGACAAGGTCAGCTGTAAGCATGACCTTGCGCCGATCGAAACGGTCGACCAGTACGCCCGTGAGCGAGCTCAAGACGAGTGCCGGGATGAGTTTGGCGATGAGGATGCCGGCGACCGCGAACGAGGAGCCGCCGCTGAGGTTGGTCACGAGTGGCATCAGGAAGCCGATGACCAGCCAGTCGCCTATCCCACTGACGAACTGTGCGTACCACAGGCGCCTGAACGAAGCGTTGCGCAGCAGCCTGCGGTACGCGCCGGTCGATGCTGTCGCCGTCGCGGTGCTGGCGGCATCGCTCACGGGGTGACCTCGACACTCACAGAGCGAACGGCGCAGCATCCCAGATTGACCGCAACCGGCATCGCAGCGATATGGCACGGTGCGGTGAGAACATGCACCGCCAAAGCGGTGGTGTCGCCTCCCAGGCCCGCGGGACCGATCCCAGTGCGGTTGATCGCTGCAAGCAGACGCCGCTCGAAAGCCGCCACCGCTTCGTTGCCGGACAACTCGCCCACAGGCCTCAGGAGCGCCCGTTTCGCAAGCGATCCCACCTTGTCGAAGGTGGTCCCCACACCAACGCCCACGACCAGCGGAGGACACGCGCCGGTAGCCTTGGCTTCGACGGTCTCGAGCACGAAGCGCTCCACGCCCCCAAAGCCTGCGTCCGGCGTGAGCATCTCGACCCTGCTCGCGTTGTCGCTGCCCCCGCCCTTGAGCATCACATGAACCGTCGCGCCGGTGCCCGGACGTTGCACCAGCTCGACGAAGGCCGGTGTGTTGTCGCCGGTGTTGGCCCGGTTGACCAGCGCATCGCGCACAAGCGACATGCGCAGGCCCGCGTGCTCGTAGGCCTGCGCGACCGCACCGTCGATCGCAGCCTGGATGTCACCCGACAGACACTCCTCGGTGCCCAACTCGATGCGCACCCACACCGTGCCGGTGTCCTGGCACAAGGGGACCTGATCGGCATCTGCGATACGCGCATTCTCAAGCAGCTGGGCCAGAACCACGCGGCCGCGCTGGGAACGCTCGGCATCGAGAGCTGCCTGAAGCGCGACGACGGCATCCGGACGAAGCCCGCAAGCCGCCTCCGGGATAGCTTGGCGAACGGCGCTGGCGATGTCGGTCGCGTGCAACACAGCTACGCTCGCAGGCCCAAAGCGTCGACCGACTCGGCGGTGATCGCGGCCGATGCCTGGAGCGCGTCGAGCTCGCTGTCGTTGAGCGGGAGCTCGCGAACGTCGATCACGCCCCCGGGGCCGATATGGGCTGGTACGCTCAGATACACGTCGGAGATGCCGTATTGACCCTGCAGGTACACGCAGCTGGGCAGCGTGGCGCCGTGGTCGCTCAGGACCGCGCGCACCATGGCCACGATGCTGCCTGCGGGGGCGTAGAACGCCGAGCCCGTCTTGAGCAGCGCCACGACTTCGGCCCCGCCGAAGATGGTGCGCTCGACGAGTTCGTCGACCTCGGCAGCGGGCAGAAGCTCGGTTATGGGGGTGCCGTTGACCGTGGTGAAGCGCGGCATGGGGACCATGGCGTCACCGTGGGCGCCCATCGCGAGCGCTTCGATCTCGGTGATCGGCGCGCCGGTCTTGTGGGCGACCGCGTAGGCGAAACGCGCGGAATCGAGCACGCCGCCCATGCCCATGATCCGGGTGTGGGGCAGCCCCGACTCGCGCCACGCCAGATAGGTCATGATGTCGAGCGGGTTGGTG
>CAYXQU010000349.1:0-1991 GCA_964467305.1 uncultured Eubacteriales bacterium | reverse complement strand
CCACCCCCGAGGGTGCGCGCGACTTCATCGTGCCCAGCAGGCTCAACCCAGGCAAGTTCTATGCGCTGCCGCAGTCGCCGCAGCTGTTCAAGCAGCTGCTCATGGTGGGTGGTATAGAGCGCTACTACCAGATCGCGCGCTGCTTCCGCGACGAGGACCTGCGTGCGGACCGTCAGCCCGAGTTCACGCAAGTCGACATCGAGATGTCGTTTGTCTCGGCAGACGATGTACTCGCGATGATGGAAGACGTCATGCGCGAGGTGATGCATGCTGCCGGCCACGACCTTCCCACGCCGCTGCCCCGCATCACGTGGCACGAGGCCATGGAGCGCTTCGGCTCGGATCGCCCGGACACCCGTTTCGGGCTCGAGCTCGTCGATGCGTCGCCGGTCTTCTCGGCAAGCGAGTTCAAGGTCTTCTCCGGGGCGCTGTCGGGTGGTGGCGTCATCAAGGGTATAAACGCCAGAGGCGCGGGTGACTGGAGCCGCGGCAGGATCGACGCGCTGAACCAGGCTGCCATCGATGCCGGGGCAAGAGGCCTCGCGTGGGTCGCGTTCACCACCGACGGCCAGGTCAAGAGCCCTATCGCGAAGTTCTTCACCGATGCCGAGATGGTGGCGCTCAGGGAGGCGTTCGGTGTCGAGCCTGGCGATCTCGTGTGCATGGTGGCCGATGCGCGCAGCCTTGCCAACGAGGTGCTGGGCACGTTGCGGCTTCTCCTCGCCGACGAGCTGGGCATCGAGCGCACCGGCTTCGAGACGCTGTGGGTCATCGACTTCCCCATGTTCAAGTACGACGACGAAGAGGATCGTTGGGCGGCCAACCATCACCCGTTCACGCTGCCCTTCGTCGAGCACGTCGAGCTGATCGATTCGGATCCGGCAGCGGTGCTCAGCTACGCATACGACCTCGTGATGAACGGCTTTGAGATAGGTGGCGGCACGCTGCGTATCCACGGCCCAGAGCTGCAGATGCGCGTCCTGAAGCGTCTGGGCCACTCCGAACAAGATGCCGCCGAGAAGTTCGGCTTCCTGCTCGAGGCTTTGGCTTTCGGGGCACCGCCGCATGGCGGGATTGCGCTGGGGCTCGACCGTCTCGTCATGCTGCTGGCCGGCTCGACATCGATCCGCGATGTCATCGCGTTCCCTAAGACATCATCCGGTGGCGACCCCATGACCGCTGCGCCTGACGCTGTATCGGCACGCCAGCTCAAAGACGTGCATCTGCGCACCGACTAGCTCGATCTGTCGGTGTGGTCGGGCCATCTCGGTTGTTGTCGGGTGAGTGAGCGCGCTACACTGGTCGCAGGCTTCGCCTTGCAGGTGGCCCGGCCTTACGGTCGAACCAACACTTCCGGAACGGGAGTCCCACATCCTGTGGCGGACAGGTATCCCCTTTGCGGGGAAGCTGGATGCCATAGTGCGGACACCCACCTGCTTAGGGCAGGTTCACCTGCCGGGCCGCTGCAGGGCGAAACCACCGCACGTACCCGCCGGGAGGGCATCAGAATGCGCAAAGTCGTGATCGTGGCAGTCGCCGTCGTGCTCGCGTTTGGCCTCGCAGGCTGCGGGGGTGGGACCGAGGAGACAGCGGTGCCCATCGATGCATCGGCTCCCGTCGCCGGTGCCGAGACAAGCGCTTCGGCAGAGACATCCGACACCGCTTCTGAGGGGGAGGTCTTCTATCCCTTCCCCGTCACCGAAGAGACCCCGGCTTCGATCAAGAGCGCCCTGGACAATGGCGAACCCATGATTCTGCTGTTCTTCGATGCGGATCAGAAGGTCACCGATGATGTTCGCAAGCAGATCAACACGGCGGCGAAAGAGGCTGAGATCGACCTGTACACCTTCAACATGGGTGAGTACGCGACGGTTGACGCCGAGGGGATGATCGAGGTCGACGAAGAGGCCCTCAAGGCCGATCCGGCCGGGCAGGCGCTCGTCGCGACCGCCCGTGAGCTGGGTGTGGCGTTCGTGCCGTTCACCGTCATC
>CAYXQU010000348.1:0-1996 GCA_964467305.1 uncultured Eubacteriales bacterium | reverse complement strand
GGCAAGGTGCCCGAAGACAGGATCGAGCATGAAGAACTCCATGCGAGCGGCGATCTCGAGCAGCTCGTCGGTGTCCATGCCTTCGAACGAGGGCGGGAGCGTCTCGGCGAGATCGGCCTCGATCTGCCTGAGATCCGCGAGGGCCTCCTGGCTTCGCGGGATGTCGGGCACCAGTCCGGCCTCCCAGGCCGCAAGCAGACCCGTCCACCATGCGACGTGCTGAGACTCCTCCGCCTGCATCTTCGCGAAGACGTCCGCCAGGTCCGCGTCAGGTGCGGTTCGGGCCATGTCCGCGTAGGTGTTCCGCGCGGCGGTATCGAGCTTCACGCACAGCTGCAAGATCTCTTGCATCTCTCACGTCCCATCGCAGTCAGGCGTCGCAGTCCTCTCCATTATGCCCTGCGCCACCGTCCAACAGCCGGGCGAATCAGCGAATGGATGAAGGTGTGCGGGCGTTAAGCTCTGTTATTGCAGGTGAGAATAGGAGATAATCGGAGGCGTGGGGGTCTTTGGGTCGGGGTCCCAAGGGTCTTCTTCATGGATGATGGGGCGCTTGTCCGCTTGCGGGCAAGCGCCCCGCGTCGTGCAAGGCTAGAATGTTGAGCGGGGGACTGCTCACACAGCGACGGCACGGACAGGGTCGCCAAGGGCACGGTACCGCGCAGTGAAGGGATACGTGAGTGGACAGCATCGACGAACTGGACATGTACGAGGCCGAGAAGCGGCTCGCGCTCTACAACGAGTACCGCGACGCGATCACGGTCTTCATGTACTACGTGGAGACGGAGCTTCGGGCGTACCTGTGCAACGAGGTCGATGTCGAGCCCGTGCATGCGCCCGGGGGCACCTTCTTCAAGGTGACGCTCGCCGACACCTGGATCTACGAGGCCGAGCGCCCGCAGCGCTTCGTGCCTGAGGTCGTGATCTACGAGGTTGGCCCCGTTCACGTTCAGCGTCTTCGCGCAGACGATCAGTAGGCCCGTCGCGGTGGAGGCTGCCCGGTCATGAGTGTCGTACCCAGCGACCCGGATGAAGCTCGCTCGCGCGCCGAGGAGTTGCGCGCTGAGATCGATCACCACGCCTATCTGTACTACGCGCTCGATGCCCCTGCGCTCTCGGATGCCGCGTACGACTCCCTGATGCGCGAACTCGAGGCGATCGAGGCGGCGTATCCCCAGCTCGTGGTCGCCGAGTCGCCCACACAGCGCGTGGGGGCCGCGCCCAGCGCGTTGTTCTCTTCTGTTGCCCATGCTTCGCGCATGTACTCTCTGGACAACGCTATGGACCTCGGCGAACTCGACTCGTGGCTGGCCCGAATCCGTGAAGCGGTGGGCGAGCGCCCCTGTGGCTTCGTGGCAGAGCTCAAGATCGACGGCTCGTCTCTGGCGCTCACCTATGACAACGGCGTCCTCACCCGAGCGGCCACGCGCGGTGACGGCAAGGTGGGCGAGGATGTCACCGCCAACGTCCGCACCGTGCGAGACGTGCCGCTCAGGCTGCGTGAGACATCGTGGCGACACCGCGATTCGAGCGCCCGGCAGGGCTCGTTGCTCGGCGATGCCTCGGAGCCCGCTTTGCCGTCCGTCGAGGTCCGGGGCGAGGTCTATCTGCCCAAGTCGAGCTTTGCCAGGCTCAATGCCGAGCAGGACGACGCAGGTGCCGCGCCGTTCGCCAACCCGCGTAATGCGGCTGCCGGTAGCCTGAGGCAGAAGGATCCCGCCGTGACCGCGAGTCGCGATCTGGCGACGTTCATGTACGCGGTGGCCGATCCGCGATCGATGGGCCTGACTCGGCAAAGCGAACTTCTGGGCTGGCTGCGCGAAGCGGGGTTCCACGTCAATCCGGACGTCGTGACCTGCTCGGATGCTGCCGCCGTTCATGAGTTCTGCGAGCAGGCGCTGCTCAAGCGAGACGAGCTGCCGTACGAGATCGACGGCGTCGTGGTCAAGATCGACGAGTTCGCGGTCCAAGAGGAGCTGGGTTACACGAGCAAGGC
>CAYXQU010000347.1:0-1998 GCA_964467305.1 uncultured Eubacteriales bacterium | reverse complement strand
GCCCCCTGTGCTGCGCGGCAGGGTCGCGCCGTGCTGGTGTACACGGACAATCGTGGAGTCGATCGAAGCGATCCAGTTCAGGTCGCCGGACCGTTGCGCGAGGGACTGCACCCGCTCCGAAACCCGAGCCCACACGCCCTGCTTGGACCAGCGGTTGAAGTTCCTGTAGATCGTGCTCCAGTTCCCGAACCTCTCCGGCATGTCCCGCCAGGGCGCACCGGTCCGGAACCGCCATACCGTCGCCTCAACTTCCGTGCGCCGATCCACCGGCGGTCGACCCGTCGACTTCACCGTCGGGAACAACGGCCCGATCACTGCCCACACTTCATCCGAGATCACATCACGCGACACGACATCCAGAATCTCTTGCGTGGCACTCAAACAGGTTTAGCAACAAGCCCTAGCTAGAACCCGCCCCGGAATACCTGCTCAGACTTCAACCGGAGCCGACAGCCTGGATGCCGCGGTTTTCGACAAGCGAGTGTGCGCGTGCGCTCAGGTTTCGTTGAATGCGACGACGAGGACCTGGGAATCGTCGCCTGCGGTGCTTCGGATCTTGTGTCCCATCGAGGCATCGAAGTAGGCGCAATCCCCGGTGTCCAACGACACGAGGTTTCCGGCATGGTCCAGTTCGATTGATCCCGAGATCACAAACACCAGCTCCTGACCTTCGTGTGCGGGATGAGGATCGGCAGCAAACTCGGTGCCCGGCCGGACGAGGAACGGCGACATTCTCTTGACAAGCATCGCCGGCGCGATGGCCTGATAGCGCTCCGTGGCCGCTCGGGAGCCGGCGCGATCAACGGTCATTCGCGTGCCCGAGGCGTCGTCCGCGAAGAGCTGCCCCACATCGACACCCAGCGCCTTGGCAACCTTCATCGCCGCGGCGATGGATGGGTTGCTCTGTCCGCGTTCGATTTTCGACAGGTAGCTCTTTGTCAATCCGGTGTCGACAGCAAGCATCTCCAGTGTCAGGCCCCGCTCCTTGCGGAGCGTGCGCACCAGCTGAGTCACAGTTGCACTCCTCACGTTCATTCGGTCTGCAAGGAGTCTACGAGGCCTCGCGCGTATGAATCCCGCTTGATAGGACACTGTGTGTCCTATAGTGTACGTAGTGTCATTTGATCGATGCATAGGAGTCAGCGCGATGACCGAGACCTTCACAGCGACCAAAGCGGAGTTGATGCACCGGGCACAGGACCTGATGCGCACGCACATGGCGGATACTTCTTCCTGGACGACACGCCAAAAAATCGCGCTCACGTGCCGAGCGCTGTACGACGGTGGCCACGACTCGGGCCTGGCCGGTCAGATCACCGCCCGCGCCGAGCAGCCCGGCACGTACTACACACAGCAACTCGGCCTCGGATTCGATGAGATCACCGAGGAGAACCTCCTGCTGGTGGACGAGGACCTCCAGGTGCTCGAGGGCTCCGGAATGGCAAACCCAGCGAATCGATTCCATAGCTGGATCTACCGCGCGCGACCGGATGTGCAGTGCATCGTGCACACTCACCCGTTCCACGTCGCAGCGCTGTCCATGCTCGAGGTCCCACTGGTCGTGTCCCAGATGGACATCGCTCCCCTCTACGACGACTGCGCCTTTCTCCCCGACTGGCCGGGTGTTCCCGTTGGCAACGAGGAAGGCGAGATCATCAGCGCCGCCATCGGCGACAAGAAGGCCATCCTGCTCGCTCACCACGGGCATGTCGTGGCCGGCGCTTCCGTCGAGGAGGCCTGTTCCCTCGCAGTTCTGATCGAACGTGCCGCAAAGCTGCAACTGACCGCGATGGCAGCAGGAACGATCGCCGAGCTTCCCGAGCGACTCGCGCGGGAGGCTCATGACTGGACTCTGACGCCCAGGCGCAGTCAAGCCAACTTCGCCTACTACGCCCGCCGCGCGCTCGCTCGGCATCCCGACGCGATCAACAACTGACCCCAAAATTTGGTAAACCCGGCCGTGAGCTGGGTAGTGAGCGCAGAGGAAGACCATCACGA
>CAYXQU010000346.1:0-1999 GCA_964467305.1 uncultured Eubacteriales bacterium | reverse complement strand
GGGACAGGTGACCTATCGGTGAAGCCCTTCGCGGGCGTCGTGCTCATCGAAAGCCATCGCGGCGGCACCCAGGATGCCCGCGTCGTTGCCCAAGACCGCCTGGACCACCTCGACGTCGCGCCGTCCGGCCAAAGCCTCGCCTTGCATGACCTGTGCGGCGCGCTCGACCAGGAAGTCCGCGGACTCGCCGATTCCTCCGCCCACACATATCAGCCGGGGATTGAGCAGGTTCACGAAGCCCACCAGCGCGCGACCGAGGATCTCGCCGCAGTCCAGCAGGATCCTTCTTGCCACCTCGTCACCGCCCTGAGCGGCGATGACGACCGCCTCGGCGGTCACCTGCTCGATGTCGCCGCCGGCTGCATCGAGGATCGCCCTGCCCGAGAAGGCCTTGGCGGCCTCCTTGCCCGCAGCGGCGATCGCCGGGCGACCCAGGAAACCCTCCAGGTGGCCCCGGCCGCCGCATGGGCATTCGGGTCCTTCGAGATCGACCACCATGTGCCCGATCTCGCCACCCAGTCCGCGATTGCCGCGATACGGCTCGCCGTCGACGAACAGGCCGCCGCCCACGCCGGTGCCAAGCGTGATCATGAGGAAGTCGCGCGCGCCCTTCGCGGCCCCGTAGCGGGCCTCACCGACCGCAGCCAGATGTCCGTCGTTGTCGATGGTCACCTCGTTTCGGGTGCGCGACATCACTAGCGAGCGGATGTCGACACCCGCGAGCGGGAGGTTGGTGCAGAACTCGATCTCCTGCCGCAAGAAGTCGACCTGCGCGGGAAGACCGATGCCCACGCCGGCGATCTCTGCGGGCTGCACCCCCGAGCGGACCTCCTCGACGAGGTCGATGATGGTGTCCACGACCGCGAACGGACCGCTCCTTGGGGTGAGCCGTTTCGCATCCTTGACGATGCGCCCCTTGCGTTCGACGAGCCCCGCAGCGATACGGGTGCCGCCAACGTCGACCCCAACAGCATAGGCAGTCCTCATGAAGCCCCTCTTCTACACGGTGTCGTCGCCCTCTCCCCACGGGCTACCTTCCCGATGATACCGCGCTCACGCCTCGAGGGGTCTCAGTACTCCCACAACACTCCGGCCGGGCCGCGCACAAGCCCCATGGAGCGCATACGCTCAAGCATCTGATCCTCGCTCACGCCGAAGAGCCGCGCCAGGTAGCGGTAGTCGTTGAACCACAGCTTGGACTGGTCGATCACCATCTGCGTAGGCAGCATGAGTTCACGGGCGACGACGTCGGCCTCGTGGTGAGTTCCGGTCTCGCGCGGGTAGGTTGCGGCCAGCCCGTTCATGACGATGAGCACGTGGCCCAGCATGTGCGCGAGCGCGACGCGGCGCTCCGGCTCGGGCTTGTTGCTGTTGAGCATGATGACCGGGAGGCCATCCTCGTAGACCAGCGCCCCGGTGAAGAAGTCCGGCAGACCCACCGAGCGCACAGGGATGCCCTGCGCCGCGACAAGTTCGTCGATCGGCACCGGTGGCTCATCGCATCCCAGGCTCGCTATCGCCTTGGCCGCGATGTCTCTGAAGGTAGCCTCGGTCCTGAGCGCCACTTCGCTCCTGCGGTAGTGTTGTGCGAATCGTCTTATCGGTTCTTTGTACCGCCGCTGTGAGGCCCGTTACCAGCCTTCTGTGCGCTGGCTCACAGGTCGTGTAGCGTAAGCGGTGCCTGACCGATATACCCTAGAGTACGCCCGAGGGGTATCTGGAGACCATGAACGCACTCGACCAGGACGGCTTTCCACGAGCTGAAGAGGCACTACGGCTGCTCGCGTCTGCCGTAGGTCTCGCACGGCTGTACCCCGAGGCCTCGAATCTCCCCACCGAAGCTGCCGAGAAGTTCACCGCGCGCGCCAACGAGCTGACCGCGAGCGCCCCCCTGCGATTCACCGTTGAGCGCGAACGCTTCCGCATAGGCGACACCCCGATAGCCGCGGGCCAAAGCCAGGTTGTTGCGCTGGCCGAGACGCTGCACGCAATGCAGGTG
>CAYXQU010000345.1:0-2003 GCA_964467305.1 uncultured Eubacteriales bacterium | reverse complement strand
GGGTGATGTAGGCCTTCGCGATGCCCAGCACGCGGTCGATACGCTTGGGGCCCACGCCCGAGCCCACGCAGGCACCACCGGCGGTGGGGCTCGACGAGGTCACGAACGGGTAGGTGCCGTGGTCCAGATCGAGCAGCGTGCCCTGCGCGCCCTCGAGCAGGACCCACTGGTCAGCTGCGAGTGCGCGGTTGATCACCGCGCTCGTCTCGGCGATATGGGGCTGCAGCCGCTTCATGTACGGGCGGAACTCGTCGAGGATCTGATCGACAGTGTAGGTGGGCAGGTTGTAGATCTTCTTGAGCAGCTCGTTCTTCTCGGCGAGGGCTGCTTCGATCTTCTTGCGCAAGATGTGCTCGTCTTGCAGGTCTTGGATGCGGATGCCGATGCGGCTCGCCTTATCCATGTACGCGGGGCCGATGCCTCGGCGCGTGGTGCCGATCTCGTTCTTGCCCAGGCGGTGCTCCGAAGCGCCGTCGAGGTCCTTGTGGTACGGCATGATCACGTGCGCGTTGCAGCTGATGAGCAGGCGGTGCGTGGAGAGCCCGTCGGCCTCGAGGCGGTCCATCTCGGCAATGAGCACCTCGGGGTCGATGACGCACCCGTTGCCTATGACCGGCGTGATGTGCGGGTACATGATGCCGCTGGGGATGAGGTGCAGTTTGAGGGTGCGGCCGCCGTGGATGACGGTGTGGCCCGCGTTGTTTCCGCCTTGGTAGCGAACGACGTAGTCGAAGTCGTCTGCGATGAGGTCGGTGATCTTGCCCTTACCCTCGTCGCCCCACTGGGCGCCGACAAGGACGATTCCGGCCATATGTGAAAACTCCCGTAAGGTTACGGTCCCGCGGACACCTGTAGCCGCTCCCGGACCGGGCGACGCACCGCTCCCGCGGGCGAGCCGCATCGCTCCATCGTGATGAAGCGTGCGGGCGTAGTATGCCCTACGCGCGCTTCGAGCGCCACCGCCGAGACACCCGCGCCAGCCCCTTGAGCCCGCGCGCACGCGAGCCCCAGCGGGTGCCGCCGCACGGCTCTTGACACCCGATGCGATGCGAGAGAGAGTGTTAGTGAGTGATAACTAACACTCTGCTCCCCAGTGAGGTGCCCGTGAGCCGGCTTGCCCGCATCGCCGCGTGCGTACTCACAGCCCTTGCGGCTGTGGGCGTGAGCGGCTGTGCGAACGACGCCACCTTCGCCGGACGCGTCATCGACGACACGCTCATCATCGCTGCGCCCGCGATCACCGCCCCCTCACCAGACCTCGACGCTGGCTTCAAGCCCGACCCGGCGGCTTCGTCCGCAGTAGCACAGACGCAGCAGTCGCAGCGCAACTCCGTGGTCGCCATCACCGGAGTGGGGCAGTACTCGCGAGTGGCGTCGGTACCTGTGAGCGCCGGTGAGCGCGTCGAGGCTGGAGACATCCTCGCTAAGTTCGACTCCCGCGCGCTCGAAGCCGAACTCGCGTCTGCCAAAGCCGACCGCGCGGTGGCGAAAGCACAGGTGCGCGTCATCGACCAGGCACTCGACGATGTCGAGGAGGGCAAGGTCGATCTCGCAGACGCACGCGCCACGGTGCTCTCCCAGATCGATGATGCCAAGAAGACCCGTGCGGATCTGGTCGAGAAGCGCGCGCAGCTGAGCGATGTGCTCGACTCCCTGCCGCCGAGTATGCCGGCTACCCTGCCTCCCGGCGCGCCCGTGCCGCCAAACCCCCGTGAGATTCGCGCCGCGATCGCACAGATCGATGCGGGCCTCGACAAGATCGACCAGGGACTTGGGAAGGCACAGGACGGACTGGGCACCATCGCATCAGCACGGACCAAGCTCGCCGATGCCAAGACGCAGCTCGACAACGCACGCGAGCTGGCGGGAATCGCGGCGAGCACCGCGCGGGTGGGAGTGGATCTCGCGCAGTGGAGGCTCGACTCGGCCACCTTGCGCGCGCCAGAGTCCGGAACCGTGATCTCGATCGTGGCTGCAGGCGATCTGCTCGCCACCGACGGCAC
>CAYXQU010000344.1:0-2005 GCA_964467305.1 uncultured Eubacteriales bacterium | reverse complement strand
GATCGAGGAACCGTACCTGAAGGCGACCGTTCTCGTGCCGCCGGACCACGTTGGCGCGGTGATGGAGCTCTCACAGGGCAAGCGCGCCACCTTCACCGATATGCAGTACCTCTCGGCAACCACGGTCGAGATGCACTACGAGATCCCACTCTCCGAGCTGATCATGGACTTCTTCGACCAGCTCAAGAGCCGCACGAAAGGCTACGCGAGCCTGGACTACGAGTACATCGGATACCGGCCCAGCCAGCTTGCCAAGCTCGACATCCTGCTTGCCGGCAAACCGGTCGACGCGCTCTCCTTCATCGTCCACAAGGACAAGGCGTACGCTCGCGGAAAGGTCCTCACCGAGAAGCTCAGGGGCATCATCCCGCGCCAGATGTTCGAGGTGCCCATCCAAGCTGCCATAGGCGGCCGGATCCTTGCACGCGAGACGGTGCGCGCGAAGCGCAAAGACGTGCTTGCCAAGTGCTACGGCGGTGATATCTCCCGCAAGCGCAAGCTGCTCGAGAAGCAGAAGAAGGGCAAGAAGCGCATGAAGAACATCGGCGCTGTCGAGGTGCCGCAGGAGGCCTTCATGGCGATCCTGAAGGTTGACGAATAACCACGTCTGGGGCTGGTCGAAGGTGAACCGCATAGCCAAGGCGCTCGCCGATAACCCCTTGGTTCTTGGCCCCATGGCAGGTGTCACCGAGGCCCCCTTCCGGGGCATCTGCAAACGCATGGGTGCGGGACTGACGTTCACCGAGATGGTGAGCGCGCGCGGGCTGCACCACAACCCCGACTCCACGACTTCCCGCCTGCTCTTGACGATGGCTCCTGAAGAAGTGCCTTGCGCCGTCCAGCTCTTTGGTTCCGAGCCAGACATCATCTCCGCCCAGGCCGCGAGGCTGCTCGACGCTCTTGGAGACAGCATCTTGTGCTTCGACGTGAACATGGGGTGCCCGGTCACCAAAGTCGTTGCCAAAGGCGAGGGGAGCGCGCTCATGCGCACCCCGGATCTGGCGGCACGCATCGTCCGTGCGCTCGTCGCCGCCGTGCCATCGGTCCCGGTGTCGGTGAAGTTTCGCAGCGGCTGGGATGCCGATACGGTCAATGCGGTCGAGTTCGCGAAGGCGATGGAGGCCGCGGGCGCAGCCGCGCTCGCCATCCACGGCCGGACGCGCGACCAGCTCTACCAAGGCACGGCGGACTGGAAAGTGATAGCCGACGTCAACTCGGCCGTCTCGGTACCGGTCATGGGCAGCGGGGACGTCTTCACCCCCAACGATGTGGTGCGGATGATCGATGAGACCGGAGTCGATGGCGTGATGGTCGCCCGAGGCGCGCAAGGCAACCCGTGGATCTTCACTCGGACACGGAAGTTGCTGGACAGCGGAGCACTCGAGCCCGGCCCCACCAACGCCGAGAGGATCGCCGTGGCGCGAGAGCACGCTCAAGCGCTTGTCGCGTTCGCCGGCGAACACGCGGTGGGCCGGATGCGGAAGCACGTCTCTTGGTATACGGCGGGCATGCCGGGCTCCACCCACGTCCGTGCACACGTGTACGCGTGCGGATCCCTGCGAGAACTCGATGGCCTGCTCGCCGAGTACGCCGCGTACCTTGAGTCGAGCGGCCAGGCTGAGAGGCGGGCAGCGTGCTGAAGGACGAAGATGGCTTCGATGCCGTTGGGGGCCCGGGGCTGCCGGCGCATCTCTATGTCCACGTCCCCTTCTGCGCCTCGAAATGTGACTACTGCGACTTCGCGTCGGTCGCCGGGGCGCACCCGGACACCGTGGAACTCGTCTTCGCGGGCATCCGCTCCGAGCTGGCCGCGTGGGGGCGGGCATCCCTGCCCGGCGTGATCGAGACCGTCTACTTCGGTGGTGGAACCCCCTCACTTCACACCGATCACGTGATCAGGGTGCTCGACCTCATCACCGAGACGTTCGTGGTGCACCCCGGTGCCGAGATAACCGTCGAGGCGAACCCGGACTCCGTCGACGCGCGGTCGCTGGCGGGTCTGCGC
>CAYXQU010000343.1:0-2010 GCA_964467305.1 uncultured Eubacteriales bacterium | reverse complement strand
CCCGTGAAGCGGCCCGTTGACTCACGTTCCAGCGTGCCGGCGAGGTGCCCCATCGACGTCCAGAACAGCGCCGCTATCGCTACGCCGGCGCAGCAGCCGACCACAGCCATCCCCGCCCAAGCACGCGAGCGGATAGCGAGAAGGCAGGCAGCTGCCACCACCGCTGCGCCAACCAGAACGCGGCTCAGGGCCACCTGTTGCCAGATCAGCCGCTCGGCAAGCGCGATCCCCGTCCAGATCCCAGCGACAAGCCACAAGAGTGGCGGCAGGGAGGGTCGGGGCACCGGTGTGCGCTGCTCACCGGACACTGATGAGGTCCTTGAGCTGCTCAAGCCGCTTGGGCCCGATTCCCGAAACGCGCCCAAGATCCTCCGGGCTCCCGAAAGGGCCGTTCGCCTCTCGGTCAGCCACGATCTTCTGGGCGGTGGAAGGACCCACGCCCGGCAAAGTGTCGAGGGCTGTGGCATCGGCGGTGTTGATGTTAACGAGCGCCGTGCCCGCACCGGCGGCGGTGGCAACGCCGCCCGCAGCGGAGCCCGAAGGGGCCGCGAAGCTGCCATCGGCAACAGCGTCCTTGCTCGGTACGAGCACCTGCTCGCCATCGGCGACGGGTCGTGCGAGGTTCAGCGCGTCTGTTGCGGCGCCTCCCAGCGGCCCACCAGCCGCCTCGATCGCATCGACGACACGAGACCCCGCGGGCATGCCGTACACGCCGGGACGACGCACTTCGCCGGCGACGTGCACCACAAGGCTGCTCGCAGCCGACGCCTCGGCCCCCGGACCCGGCGCCTCAGGTTGCGCGGCCTGCTCTGCATCGCTCAAGCCTTCAGGCGCGCCGGCCTGACCGATGACCGGTGCAGTCACGGCGGCAGAAGCGCCGGTATCACCGGCCGCGCCGGCAGGCCACCATCGCCATGCCGCCCAGAGGACCGCCACCAACGCCAGCCCCATCGCGATCGCCACCACGCCGGCCGGCACCCCACGCATCCCCGCCCGTCTGCCAAGTTCGAGCAGGTGCGGTTCGAGCTTCTTCCACATGAGAAAGCGACGCCCCCTTTCTGCACACGACGAAAGGGGGCGTCGCGCAAGGAATCCGAGGTGACGCGGGCCGCCTTCACTCGACCCGCCCGCACATCTTCCCTGTCGCTACCTAACAGTGGCTGGACAGCGGCTTACCCGGATCTCACCGGCTGCGCAGGACGGTCGCTCATCCCGCGACGACCACGCTCACCAGCTTGCCGGGAACCACCACGACCTTCTTCACATCCTTGCCTTCGATCCACGAGGCGACGACCTTGAGGGCGGCTTCGGTGACGGCACTGGTCTCGGCATCTGCGGCCACGGTGACTTTGCCGCGCACCTTGCCGTTGACCTGGACGGCGAGCTCCACTTCGTCTGCGACGGTCGCCGCGGCATCGAACACCGGCCACGCGGTGTGATGGATGGGATCCGAGACACCAAGGACCTCGCTCCACAGCTCGGCGGCCATGTGCGGGGTGAACGGCGCGAGCATCAGGGTGAGACGCTCCGCAACCTCCTTGACCAAGGCGATGTCGCGCTCCCCCGCCCCGACCGCGTTGCGATAGTCGTATGCGGCGTTGGTGAGCTCCATGAGCGCTGCGATCGCGGTGTTGAACTGGAACCGCTCGATGTCTTCGGTGACCTTACCCGTGACACGGTGCATCTCACGGTGCAGCAGCTTGGCATGCGCATCCCCGGAGGCCGCGATGCCGCAACCGGCGCTGTACTCGCCTACCGCGTCTACCACGAGGCGCCACACGCGGCTGAGCCAGCGATGCATGCCCTCGACGCCCTCGTAGCTCCACTCGAGGTCCTTGTCGGGAGGCGCCATGAACAGGATGTAGGCCCGCAGCGTGTCGGCGCCGTGCTTGGCGATGATCTCCTCGGGCGCGACCACATTGCCCTTCGACTTGGACATCGTCTCGCCGTCCTTTTTCACCATGCCTTGCGTGAGCAGGTTGGTGAAGGGCTCATCGGCGCTCACCAGAC
>CAYXQU010000342.1:0-2060 GCA_964467305.1 uncultured Eubacteriales bacterium | reverse complement strand
GCCTTGGCGTGCTCGAGCTCCTCGAGAACCAGGATCGCTCCGCCTTCGGCGATGACGAAACCGTCGCGCGTGGCACTCCAGGGGCGCGACGCACCCTGTGGGTCGTCGTTTCGGGTTGACAGCGCACGCGCGGCACAGAAGCCCGCGACACCCAGCGGCGTCACTCCGGCGTCGAAGCCGCCGGCGACGATGACGTCCGCGTCGTCACGGCGAATCGCCTCGAACGCCTCGCCCAGGGCATGGTTGCCGGTCGCGCATGCCGAGACAGGCGCGTAGTTGATCCCCTTGAGTCCGTACTTGATCGAGATGTGGCCGGCTGCGAGGTCGACGATCATCATGGGCACGAGAAACGGGCTGATGCGTCCTGGCCCGCGTTCGAGCAACGTGGCCGTCTGCTCTTCCATGGTGCTCAAACCACCGATGCCAGACCCCACTATGCACCCCGCGCGTAGTGCGAGTTCGTCGTCGATCTGCGTCAGCCCGGCTTGGGTGAGGGCCTCCTCGGCAGCGACCATCGCGAACTGCTGGAAACGCGCCATGCGACGCGCCTCCTTGCTGTCGATGACAGCCGAGGGGTCGAAGTCCCGGATGTATCCCGCGAACCGCGTGGGGTACGCCGAAGCATCGAAGTGCTCTATGGCCGAGATGCCGCTGCGACCGTTGGACAGCGAGTCCCACATCGCCTCGACACCCACGCCCGTGCACGTGACGACACCCATCCCGGTGACAGCAACACGCCTCATCGCGCACCCTCCTTGGCCGCACGCCACTCATCTTCCAGCCGCACCATCAAGTCGGCGACCTTGGGCACATCGTGGATGCGCGCCGCTGCCGAACCTGCGAAGACGAGTCCCTGCTCGACATCACCTTGCTGCGCCATCTCCAGCTCTTTGACGATGCAGTACTCCTTGTGACACTGCTTGAGGCACGCACGGCACTGCTCGATGACGGGGTAGTCACCGGCCTGCGTGCGGTGCCAAAACGGGTTCTTCAGCGCCCGGCCGGGCAATCCCACCGGACTCTTGACCAAGACGACCTCGTCTTCGGTGGCATCGACATACATCTGCTTGAAGGCTGCAGGCGCCGATGACTCCTCGGTCGCGACGAAACGGGTGCCCATCTGGACGCCCGCGGCACCCATGTCGAGAACCTCGGCGATATCGGCACCGGTGACCACGCCGCCCGCGCCGATGACCGGGATGCTCACGGCAGCGACGATCTCGGGTAGCAGGTCTTTCATGAAACGGTCGGTGCCCAGATGGCCGCCGGCCTCGACACCTTCGACCACCACGGCGGCTGCACCGAACTTCTCGGCGAGCTTGGCCACGCGCACGCTCCCCACGATTGGCACGAACGGCACGCCGGCATCACGGCACCACGTGAAGACGTCGCGCGAGAAGCCGGCCCCGGCGATGACGAGGTCGATGCCCTCGTCCAAGGCCGCCTGCACCAGCTCGCGAAACTTGCGCACGGCGACCATGATGTTGACGCCTATGACGCCCGATGTGGCTGCGCGCGCGGCTCGAATCTCCTCGCGCAGCTCGTCTACGGACAGTCCGCTACCGGCGATCACACCTATGCCGCCGGCTTCCGCGACCGCAGCCGCCAGCGGCGACAGGGACAGTCGCACGGCCATTCCACCCTGGATGATGGGCAGACGGGCGGTACGGTTTCCTATGGTCAGTGAGGGCATCTCCACGTGGGGCCTTCCGACGCCGTTGTCGTTTGTTCAGTCTCTTCGAGTCAACGCCGACAGCCGGTAGCGCTCCACGCGCCACCGGCATATCGGACAAACGCCGGATGCTAGACCGCTTCGATGAAAGCGATAGCGTCGCCGACGGTCTTGATATTCTCGGCCTCCTCGTCAGGGATGGAGATGCCGAACTCCTCCTCCAGAGCCATGACCAGCTCGACGATGTCGAGCGAGTCGGCGCCGAGGTCGTCGATGAACGAAGCGTCTTCCACGACGTCTCCCTCATCAACGTTGAGCTGTTCGACGATCACCGCCTTGACCTTCTCCATGATTTCATCGCGCTCCATGAACACACCTCCCTCCACAC
>CAYXQU010000341.1:0-2066 GCA_964467305.1 uncultured Eubacteriales bacterium | reverse complement strand
CCCTTGAGTTGCAGGTGGCCCAGGCCGAGGCAGCGGTCAAGCAGGCCAGAGCCGGGCTCGCCAACGTGGGCGCCACCAGCGGCAGCTCCGGGGATGTGACGGCAGCCAAGCGCAATGTGACCGCCGCCGAGAAGGCGGTGACCGCCGCGAAGGCGAACGTGTCGGCGGCCAAGACCGCGTGGCGCAACGCTGAAGATGCGCACGATCAGGCGAAGAAGGTGTACCCCTCACAGTCGACGACCGTGACCGCTGCGGCACTGGCAGCGAAACAGGCTTACGCAGGCTACAAGCAGGCCCAGGCCGGCCAGTCACAAGCCGAGGCCGGCTTGTCGAGCGCCAAGTCGGGACTCGCGAAGGCGAAGGCGGGCAACAACGGTGCGGCCAAGAGCGCCGCTCAGTCCGCGGTCGACTCGGCCGAGAGGGCACTCGACCTTGCCAAACAGTCTCTCGAGGACGCGACGCTTGTCGCACCCACCGATGGCGTCGTGATATTCAACGGTACGCCCACCGCGACCGGTTCGACCCTCAAGCCCACCGAAGGCTCTGCGGTCTCACCTGCTGCAGCGCCGTTCACGGTGGTCGACTTCGGCGGGCTGAAGTTCACCGCCGAGGTGGACGAGGCCGACGTCGACCGCATCGACGAGGGAATGAAGGCCATCGTCGCGCTGGATGCGTTCCCGGGCGAGGAGTTCGCCACAACCGTCACCAAGCTCAATCCGGCCGCACAGTCCACGGCGACAGGCGGCACGATCTTCGCGGTGGAGATGGATCTGACCGGCTTCGAGCAGGAGATTCTGATCGGCATGAAGGGTGACGCGACCATCGAGGTAAGCGCGCGCGACGAGGCGATCACCATTCCGGTCGAGGCGCTGTTCAGCGAGGGCGGTACCGACTACGTGTACGTCGTGGAGGCCGGGACACTCAAGAAGACCGAGATCACCGTGGGCGCAACCACCGATACCGAGGTGGAAGTGGTCGACGGCCTGGCAGAAGGCACGATAGTCGCTCTGTCCGGTTCGACACCGTACACCGACGGGATGTCCGTCCGAACTCAAGAGTAGGCATACCGACAGATGACCGCTGACACCATCAGCGACCAGCCGGCTCCCGTTGAGGAGCCGGCTGGCGTATGCACCAGTGAGGTCGTGCTCGAAGCTCGCGAGGTCGCCAAGAGCTACGAGCTCGATGAGATCACCGTCACGGCGCTTTGCGGCGTGGACCTTCAGGTATGCGCCGGCGAGATGCTCGCCATCATGGGCCCCTCGGGTTCGGGCAAGTCCACCCTCATGCACATCGTGGGGCTGCTCGACCATCCCACCACAGGCACGGTGACCATCGACGGCGTGGATGTGTCGCGCATGGAGCCCAACGAACTCGCGTCAGTACGCAACAAGCGGATCGGGTTCGTGTTCCAGTCGTTCAACCTGCTGGCACGCACCACAGCGCTGGCCAACGTCGAGCTGCCGCTGATCTACGCGGGGGTATCGGGTGCGGAAAGGTCCCGACGGGCCCGGGCCGCGCTTGAGCTCGTGGGGTTGGGTGACCGTCTTGGCCACATGCCCAACCAGTTGTCAGGCGGACAGCAGCAGCGCGTCGCGATCGCGCGAGCATTGGTCACCGAGCCCAGCATCGTCCTTGCCGATGAGCCAACCGGCAACCTCGACTCGCGCAGCGGCATCGAGGTCATGGCGTTTCTCCAAGACCTCAACGAGCAGGGGATCACCATCGTGATCGTCACGCACGACTCCCGAGTCGCCGATCACGCGCAACGAGTTGTCGAGATCAAAGACGGCGAGATCGTCGTCGATCGCCAAGTCGAGCAGCGCATCGACTCCCGAGTGGAACTCGCCGCCCTTCACGCCGCCGACGCCTCGAAGGAGGCGGCGCAGTGAACCTCGCCGAGAGCCTCCGCATAGCCCTTCGAGCACTCAACGCCAACAAGGTGCGCAGTGCGCTGACCATGCTGGGAGTCATCATCGGCGTCGCGGCGGTCATATTGCTCGTCGCGATCGGGTCCGGCGTACAGCAGGAGATCACCGGTCAGATCGAGGGACTGGGCTCCAATC
>CAYXQU010000340.1:1377-2067 GCA_964467305.1 uncultured Eubacteriales bacterium | reverse complement strand
CCCCTCTCTGGCACGTCGAGCAGTGGTTCCGGATGTCGGAATCCGACCTACGCACTCGTCCGATCTTCCATCACGCCCGCGATGCGATCGAAGCGCACCTGACCATCGTGTTCGCCGCCTTGGCGGTCTCCTACCTGGTCCAACGCCGTTCGGGGTTGGCGATCGGCAACGTGGTCAAACGACTTCGGCCTCTGCGGTCGGCGACCATCGCGATCAACGGCACCCAGCACACCTTCCTGCTCGAGATCGAGCCCGAGAACCGGGACCTCGGCGACCGGATCGCCGGGCCTGAACTCACGCACTGATATGGACGTCGACTTGTCAAGAGTGCAGGATGAGGCGGCGCCGCGGACCGTCGTCGCGGGGCGCCGCCTCTCTGGGTCCGGCTGAATTTCTGGTGTTGGCTAGCGGGTCGGTTTCGACGCGTGGTCAACTCTGATATGCGCGGGTTGGGTACCGCAGGAGGGTTATTCGGCTGGAGTGGGCTCGCTCGTCTAACGTCGAGCGTGATCCCCCTGTAGCGGTTGGGATTGCTCATAGTGCGTGCGCGGATCACTCCTTGGCGCTGCTGCCACCGACCCGATGTTTCATCCGGACGTTGCGGGGTTCCCCGTCGGCCCGGTCCTTGCCTCTCGGTCGTCGACCAAGGAGTGGGGGCAAGGTGGAGTCCCCGCAGCGAAGCGAGGAGAA
>CAYXQU010000340.1:0-1367 GCA_964467305.1 uncultured Eubacteriales bacterium | reverse complement strand
TCGAACCCGACCCACAGATCGTGCAGCCGCCGATTTGCCTGCTGTCCACGAGCCCGCGCCGCCGGAGACGCCTTGTCCCAGCGGCGCCACAGAGTCACTCCCGGCAGATACCGAGGTCGGTGATGCCACGCCGCCTCGATCAGTAGCCGCCGAGCATGACCATTCCCGGTCTTGGTGATCGACCCCTGCGATCTCATCGAACCGGACGAATGCTCCGTGGGCACCAACCCGAGGTACGCGCCGATCGAGCGACCCGTCAGACGCTGCCAGTCTCCGATCTCCACGGCCAACCCGAACGCGGTCAATGTCGAGACTCCACGCGGACAGGCGAGCCGGGTGACCACTGGCGCGTACTCACTGTCCGCGGCCATCGTCTCGATTGCTTCGTCGAGACGAGCGCGTCGGTCCACTGTTGCGAGCATGGTGTCGTAGGCGCTCTCGTACGCCAGTTGCAGACCTGGTGGGTCGAAGTGCTGGACGCGCAGCCAGGAGTCATGGAGCTGGGTCCACGCGTGGCCACCGTAGTAGATGATCCCTTGCCGTAAAAGAAGTTTCGATATTCGGTGTCTGGCCGACATGAGATCGCCGCGGCAGTCCTCGCGGGCTCACACCAGGTCGCGGGCTGCCTCCTGTTCGACGCTGGGGACTGTCACCGCCGCGAACTGCCCGAGGTGCAGCAACCGGGCCAGATACCGGGCGTCGATCGTGTCGGTCTTCACGCGGTCGCCCGATGGGCGCTGCAGTTTCGACGGTGCCGCGACCAGGCATTCGATGCCCTCAGTGGACAGGAACCGGGCGAGCCCGAACCCTGTGGGTCCGGCTTCGTAGGTCACCGCCACCGGGCCGGGAAGTGTGTGGATCCATACGAGCAAGTCGTGATGCGCTGGCGTCAAGCGGCATTCGAACTGTTCACCGGTTGCACCGTCGAGGCCGCAGGCGACCACCGATCGTGCGTGCACGTCTAATCCGATACTCATACGCTGATTCATCGCTGGGGCCTCCCACATCTTGTGGCTCTGCCGGCCAGGACCCGTTTCCTACCCGGCAACCCACGTTCACATGTGAGTGAGGCCCCAGCCCAGCCCCTCATATCGTCTAACGAAATGAGCCAACTCAGGCGGGGAACGATGGGCTCACTAGGATCGCGGTGTGGGCGATGATCTGATGGGAGCAATGGAACTCAACCTCGCGTCTCATGCGGGGCACCTGCACCCCACGGTCGCCAGCGCGACGGTGCACGATCCCGGCGACATCCTGATCGTGGACAGCGGACTGGACGACGACACCTTCAACCTGGTGTGCCGGGCGCGGATGGCGCCGCTCACGGCGCAGGCACGACTCGAGGAGATTCTGGCCACGGTGAGGGC
>CAYXQU010000339.1:224-2076 GCA_964467305.1 uncultured Eubacteriales bacterium | reverse complement strand
CTTGTCCGACCAACCTGCGTCTCTCGGAGTCTTCCACGACGGATGTCCACAACTTCCGCAGCAAGGAGGACTTTTCCAGGACTCAGTCGAGACCGGTCCCAGGGAGCGTCGACGCCGAACCGCCGGCGAATCAGCCGGTGCGGCCCATTATCGTGGCTCCCATGTCCAAGTTCAGGGTCGGATCATCGGTCCTGCGGCGCGAAGTGCTGCACGGCCAAGTGTGGATGACGATGCCGGTGCAAGTCATTGCGGATGACGATGTGCTTGCTGTCTGGATTGAAGACGGAACGCCCCTTGCCTTTCCACCACATCCGTTCGGCCCCCACCCGTGGTCGGGCCAGGACCGCTGGACCGGCAGCAGCGTACTGCAGCTCTACCGACCCACCGATGCCTATTCGGTCTGGGCTTTCTTCAACGACGGCCGGCGCGACTGCTGGTACATCAATTTCGAAAGGCCCTACAGCCGCGGTGACGACTATTTCGACACCGACGATCATGGACTGGACATTGTCGTCAAGGACGGTGACTGGCAGTGGAAAGATCGCGACGATGTCGCAGGGCAGGTTGCGAGCGGCCGACTTACGCCGACCGAGGCCGACGCAGTCTGGCGTGAGGCAGCGCATGTCGCCCACACATTGGACCACGGCATCGGCTGGTGGTTTCGTCGTTGGAAGGACTGGATTCCCGTGCAGTAACCCACCCAGAGCCGGGGGAGTTGATGGATGTCGCGGATCCGTGAGGCGTCGATCCGCCGATGCTTCCCCTTGGCAGTTCTGGTCGGCCGAGGTGAAACGAATCGAACGTGAGGCGACATACTTCGAGCCGGGGCCAGCTCGTCGCCATCTGTCCAACCCTTCGCCACTCCAGTGCCATTGGGACATACAACCTGGATTGATGACAAGTACCGGATATATGGGCCCGGAAAAGGCCAAGGAGATCCGGAACCTGCAGGGGCTCAACCTCGACGCATGGGCTCGTCGGTGGATGCAAGATGGCCGTGCCAGGCGCGTTCGAACTGAGCCTGTGCGGCGCCGTGTCTGTTTTTCAGGATCAATCCGGTGATCTCGTCGGCGGTGGCCATCCCGATCTGTCCGTCGATCGCGTGCGGGCGGTGCAGTGCCAGGACGATGTCGGAGTCTTCCTCGATCGAGCCGGATTCCTTGAGTTCATCCAGGCGCGGCAGTTTGTTCGGGTCGGCCGCCGCCCGGTTGAACTGCGATCCGATGACGACCACGACTTCGAGTTCTCTCGCGAGAAGCTTGAGTGCTCTGGTGAACCGACCGATCTCCTCCGCTCGGGTGATCGCGCCGCGGCCGCCGCTTTCGGATTTCATCAGCTGCAGGTAGTCCACGACGAGCAGCCGCAGTTGTCGACCGGTCTCGGCGAGCGCGGCCTTGGCGGCAGTGGCTGTGCGGCGGATCTCTGACACGTTGCCTGCGCGGGTGTCGATGTAGAGCGGCCACTGGGAGATCTCGGAGATCGCTCCGGAGACGCGGTCCCACTGGTCGTCGTCGAGGCAGCCTGGCTCTCGGAGCTTGTTGAGTTCGACGCAGGCTTCGGCGGAGATCGCGCGTTCGATCATCTGCTGCGCGGACATCTCCAGCGGCACGAACAGGACGCCGTGTCCGTCCCGGCAGGCTTGGCGCGCCCAGTCCATCATCACGACGGTCTTGCCGGTACCCGCGCGGCCGGCGACAGTGACCAGGCTCCCCGGTTGCAGGCCGAGGGTGATCTCGTCGAAGCGCGACCAGCCCGTGCGCAGCCCGGCGGGCACTTCCCCGTTGAGGCGTTGGTCGAGCAGAGCGAAGTACTCGTTGACCTGGTCGCTGATCGATGGCAACAGCTGGGCGGT
>CAYXQU010000339.1:0-214 GCA_964467305.1 uncultured Eubacteriales bacterium | reverse complement strand
TCGACGTCGAGGCGAGCGCGTCCATCAGGAACGCCCGGTTGGTGTCGAGGTCCTGACCGTCGTCGAGCGCGACCGCGGCCTGCTGCAGCGCCTGCCGGCGGGTGTCGACTGCGGCCCGGTCGGCGATTCGTGCGACGTGATCGGTCGGTGCGGTCGAGGTGAAGGACTCCTGGACAGCGGCGGACAGGGCATCGAATCCGCCGACTGCGGGGAG
>CAYXQU010000338.1:0-2086 GCA_964467305.1 uncultured Eubacteriales bacterium | reverse complement strand
ACGACTATCCTCACCAGATGAGCGGAGGCATGCGTCAGCGCATCGTCGGCGCCACACCGCAGCAGCGGCAGGGAATCTACGAACTCGCCGGAGAGTGGGCGAATGCAGCACGCGACGCCGCGTACTGGTCGACCACCTTCGAGAACCCGCTCAGCGGCATCTCACTTGCGCAGCCCACCCACGAGCAGGTCTCGATCACGGAGCGGGTCGTCGACCTGCAGGTCGCCCTCGATGACCGCGTCGATCACGGAAACGTCGGGAAGACCCTGCGTGATGCCCCCGAGACCCTTCGAGTTGCTGCACTCGCCCGGGCCCGGGCCGCCCTCGGTGCACCTCGGACCGAGGCCTGACCGGACAACCGGACACCTAGCGTTCCTCATCACCGCAACCAGGAGAGATTCGATGAAGACGATCACCCTCACCGTCACCGCGACCGTGACCGACGAGGACTACGCCGCTTATGCCCGCGACTTCGACGCGAGCGATGTTCCCAGCGACCTCGCGTCCTACCTCGAACACAACCTGCTGCGGGGCAGCAGCATCGCCGATGAGTACCTGAGCGACATCACCGTCGTAGTCGCGGCCGCGTCGACAGACAGCGAGGTGGTTCGACCATGACCGGCACCCGGCCCCCGGCGTCCCCAGCCCGGATCACGGCGCTGTTCGAGCACCTCGTCATCGACGACGACACCGGCCTGGCTTGGAAGCGCGAAGGACTCTGCAGCCAAGCCGATCCCGATCTGTTCTACCCGGAGAAGGGCACGAGCGTGGCGCTGCCGAAACGAATCTGCGCCAAGTGCCCGGTCCGCGTGACCTGCCTCAACCACGCACTCGACCACGGCGAAGCGCACGGCATCTGGGGCGCGGCCACAGCACGCGAACGCCAGCGGATGCTCGCGGACCGTCGACATCGACGCGGTGCAGCCGCATGACCTGCCAAAACGGTTCACACGAGCCAGATGTGGTGAGGGCGCTCAACCACTGGAATGCGCACTTCACGTCCGGGCCGCTGGCCTGCCCCCGCGACGGCACGGAACTCACTGGAGCCTCCCTGGACGGTCCTACCTGGTCCTGCCCGACCTGCAGGATGACGCAGGCTGTCATCGAGGATCAGTTGGCCGCCGCGCTCGGCGCGATCGAACTACCGACACCAACGAGAGTCGATCGGCCCATCTCCGGCCTGCGCCGTGACGGCCGGCTCAACCTCGGTCTTCCCCGGCCTGCACTGATGGGACCTGGTGGCAATCTCGACGTATTCGGTCTCACGGTTGCCATGGCCACAACCATGGTGCTCATGGCGCAGATCGTGTCCATCACCTGGCTCGTCCACGCGCCTGCCTCCGTGTGCCTGGCAGCGTGGATTGCCTGCAGCGGTATCGGCTACCTGGGCTATGCCACGACCCGTATGGGCACTGCGACAGGACGGTGGGTGTCCGTGACGATCGCGTCCGTCGAACCGGGAATGTGGGTCGCACCCACGACGGAGGTGTCGGACGTCGCCCAGGTGCAGCAGGTGACCGCAGCACAGTTCACCGGCGCCGTCACCCTCACCTACCGCGACGGCATCTCGTACGCCCGTCCACGCGACACCGCCGTCGCACAGTTCATCCCGAACCGATGACTGACGACGCGGCCAGCGGGCACCACACACTCCGCGTACAAGGCGGACCATGCGCTGGCTGACGAGACCTGACGGATTGCGCTCAACTCCTGGGTGTTCTACGCCGAAGGTGTTGCTTTGCTCGCAAGCTTCTTGGGGAGATGAACCGTTGCGACACACAAGTCGACGCGTCGCCCTTCATTCTCATACGAGAAGATCGGCCAATCACTAGTACCCATCTGCTCGGAGACATGGCCCGGTATCGCGCGAAGGGCATCGTGGCGTGCCTCGACAGTCCGCTTGAAGTTTTTCTGGTCCATCAGAAGCAGAAGCACGGCGGAGGTGTCGTGAGCCGTGAGGTAGCCGAATAGTTGAGGATCCACCGCATCCTGGACCCATTTGTTGCTGCGAGCCCACTTGCTCTCGCAGATAAAGACCTTAGCTGGCCCTAAGCCTCGATCCACCGATAGGCATTCGCTGTAGTGG
>CAYXQU010000337.1:0-2091 GCA_964467305.1 uncultured Eubacteriales bacterium | reverse complement strand
AGGTGCGGGTGCCGACCCATCTGCACGAACTCGACCGCGGAGAACGAGAACGTCGCGACGACCTGCTGCGGTACCACTCCCACGAGCATCGCCCGCTCGCGCGCAGGCATCGACCGGACCGACCTGCCCATGACCTCGACCGCACCGGCGTGGATCTGCGCATCGGAGGTGACCGCTCGGAGCAGGGTCGACTTGCCGGCGCCGTTGGGACCCACCAGACCCACCACTTCGCCTGCCGCAACCCGCAGCGAGGCCTCACGAACGATCTCGACCTCAGCGTAGCCCACAGTGGCTTCCGAGAAGCGCAGCGACACGCTCACCTGACTCGCTCCCCTCGGACCAGCAACCACACGAAGAACGGCCCACCCACGAGCGCTGTGACGATTCCCACGGGAATCTCGACGGGGGCGAGCACGATCCGCGCAAGCAGGTCTGCCAGAACGAGCGCGGTCGCGCCGCCCAGAAGCGATGCAGGCAGAAGCCAGCGATGATCCGGGCCCATCCTGAGCCGCAGCATGTGGGGAACCATGAGCCCCACGAACCCGATGAGCCCCGCCACGGCCACCGCCGCAGCGGTGAGCAGCGAGGCGACCGCCAGCGCGAACATCTTGAACCGGTGCGCGTCGAGGCCAAGCTGACCGGCCCGCTCGTCACCCAGCAACATGAGGTTGAGCTCGCGGCCGAAGGTCAGCGCGATCGCCGCGCCGATGAAGAACATGGGCGCGATCATGCGCACGTACGGCCACGACGCAGCGCCCAGGCCGCCCATCATCCAGAACACCACAGCAGACATCTGCTCACGTGCAAACACCATGATGAACGAGGTCAAAGCGGCGAGCGTGTACGAGACGGCCACACCCGCGAGCAGAAGCGACGCGGTGTCTAGCCTCCCCTTCCATGACGCCAACCTCGTGACGAGCAGCATGGTAAGGACCGCCCCGGCGAACGCCGCGACCGGCACGGCACCGTACCGCACGGCCGTGATGTTGGCCGTGAGCGTCAGGGCGATCATCGCTCCCAGCCCGGCGCCGCTGGATACTCCCAGTATGTACGGGTCCGCGAGCGGGTTGCGAAACAGCGCCTGGTAGATCACGCCGGCACCAGCCAACGAGGCCCCCACGAGCGCCGCGAGCAGCACGCGCGGGAGCCTCACGCCCACGATCAGCGTGTCGCTCATGCCCGCAGAGGTCCCTCGCAGCGCCCTGCCTATCGCTCCCAGGATCTCACCCGGCGCCACCGGGACGGCACCGAACGCGATGCCCACGAGCAGCGAGCCGATCAGTGCCAGCAGCAGCACCGATACGACCACGCCGGGACGGGTGTTCGTGCGAGCACTCACGCGATCACTGAGATCACTTCGCGAAGACGTCGGGGTGCAAGGCCTCGGCGATCTGCCTCACGCCCTCGACCGCGCGCGGACCAGGGCGCGACACGAGGTTGTCATCGAGAACGTACACGCGCTCATTCACCACGGCCTGCAGCGACTCGAAACCGGCCCGCTCCTTCAGGGCTGCAGGATCGCTCATCGAGCCCAGCGTTGCCATGTAGACCTGTGGGTCGGCTTTGACCAGCTGCTCAGTCGAGTACGGAACGTACCCCGCCTCAGAAACGAGGTTGTCGCCTCCCGACAGCGAGACCATCTCGTCGATGAGCGTGCCGGTGCCCACGGTATAGAGCGGATTCTGCGCGATCTCGACAAACGCCGTCACCGGCTCTTCCTCGGCCACAGCCGCGCTTATCTCGGCAACGGACGCCTGCATCTGCTCGACGACCGTGGCGGCGGCCTCGGGCTCGCCCACCGCCATGCCCACCTCGGTGATGTCCTCGTAGAGCATGGCGAACGACTGCGGGTCGACCGAAAGCACCGTCGCACCCAGCTGCTCCAGTTTGGTTATCACGTCGCCTTGCACGCCTCCGGTGACCAGCACGAGATCCGGATCGGCAGCCGCAACCGCTTCGAGGTTGGGCCCGGTGAAGTCGCCCACCTTGTCGATGTCGGCCACCTCGGCGGGGAAGTCGTCGAACGTGGTGACCCCTACGACGCGCTCGCCGGCACCCAGCGCGAAGAGGATCTCGGTGTTGGCGGGAGCC
>CAYXQU010000336.1:0-2094 GCA_964467305.1 uncultured Eubacteriales bacterium | reverse complement strand
CGTGAGGACAGCGCAAGCACACCGTCCCGGGTGGTGCGTCGGCGGTCGACATCCGTTCGGTTGCCGGTCATTCCGCTGGCCTGCTCCCACAGACCCCACGCAAGCGCAAGGGCAGGAAGTCCAAGTCCGACGCGATAGTGGGCGAGCGCCTCGAGCGCGGCGTTGGCTGCTGCGTAGTTGGCCTGTCCGGCGGTTCCGAAGGTGCTGGAGACAGACGAGAACAGTACGAACATCGACAGGTCGCGGTCCAGAGTCAGATGGTGGAGGTTCCACGCCGCATCGATCTTCGGTCGCATAACCCTCTGCAGCCGTTCAGGATTCATCGAGGAGACCACCCCGTCGTCCAACGTGCCCGCCGCGTGGACGACTCCGGACAGGTCTGGAATGGAGTCGAGGAGCTCCTTCAGTCCTTCGCGGTCGGCAGCGTCGCACGCGACGATGTCCACCACGGCACCGGACTCGGTCAGTTCGGCTTGCAGTTGCTCCGCCCCGGGTGCGTCCATGCCGCGTCGCGAAAGCAGGACGAGTCGGGGAACTTCGTAGGCATCGATCAGGTGCCGTGCTACCAGGGCGCCGACACCGCCGGTTCCCCCGGTGACCAGCACAGTTCCGGACAGCTGGATTGAATTGTGCGCCTGCTGCTCCACAAGGGTGAGACGAGGAACGACGATCCGACCGTCACGCATCGCGATGTGTGGTTCACCAACGGCCGCTGCATCTCGAACGATCGCATCGGTCGGTTCGATTCCCGGCGGAATGTCGAACAGCATGAAGCGGTTGGGATGCTCGGATTGTGCAGATCGCACGAGCCCAGCGATCGCTCCCTGCTCAGGATTCGACTCGGCATCACGCGTGACGATCAGCAGAGTGCCCGAGTCGGCAGCTATCCACGTTTGTACTCGCTCGAGCGCGTCGTCCAGCGTGCCTCGAGCTTCCCAGATGCTCGCGACGGGGGCCGGCATCGGTGCCGCCCTTCCTGGTACCCAGTCGATGTGGAACAGTCGCCCATTTCTCGCAATGCGATCGCGACCGGCCGCTCGCATCACCATCGACTCGATGAGCGCCACGGGCGCTCCCGCACGGTCGGTGACTTCGATCCGCGAAGTGAGCTCGCCCGTGCGGATCACCTTGACCGTGACTGCGGAGGCTCCGGAGGCATGCAACTGCAGTCCACGCACGCTCGCGGGTGTCCACGCCCGATCGTCGTCCGGCGCGGCCGTCCGGACGATTGCATCCCAGAGCAGCGGATGAAGAGCATATGCCTCGGGGAGGACGCCTTCCGGTAGGGAAACGTCGTGACTATCGCCCGCTGTCGTCCAGTCTGCTGCCGTGGCGACAGTCAGGAGCCCTGCTGCGTGCTCCTGCCAGTCTCCGTGTTCGAGTCGTGCGTACACCGCGATCGTGCGTTCGCCGTCGAGATTCGGCGCCGCAACCCGGATCTGCACCTCGATCGGTGCGGCATCTGGCGCCACCAGTGGCGCAATCAGTTCCAACTTCTCGACTCGGTCGCAGCCGACCTGGTCACCCACATGCAGAACGATGTCGAGCAGGCCGCCAGCGGATGGCTGGTCACTGAGCCAGGAGCACCGGGATCGACGAAGTCGACCGGCAACAAGCAGGGATCCATCGGTGGCGAGTTCTATTACGCTCCCCAGGACGGGATGGTCCGATGCGTCGCCGGCGGGCCGGGCGGTCGACCAGTAGGGGGTGTGCTGGAACGCATACGTCGGCAGATCGACAACACCACCCCCACCCACCACCGACCGCCAATCCACATCGACACCACCGACGAACGCCGCACCCACCGAACGCAGAAAACGATCGAGCCCACCCTCATCACGCCGCAGCGACTCCACCACCACCGCACCGCTTCCAGCCACGTCAACGCAATCCTGCATCGCACCAGTGAGCACCGGATGCGGACTCACCTCGACGAACACCCCATACCCCAACCCCGCCAACGCCTCGACACCCTGCCCGAAACGAACCGGCTCACGCAGATTGCGATACCAATACCCCGAATCCAGACCGGCACCATCGACCCACCCACCGGTGACCGTCGACCACAACGGCACCTCCCCCACACACGGAGAC
>CAYXQU010000335.1:0-2102 GCA_964467305.1 uncultured Eubacteriales bacterium | reverse complement strand
CCTCGATCTTGCTCCAGGCGCGCTCGTACTCGGCACGCTTCTTGGAGAGGATCAGTCGGCCGTCCTTGTCCTCCTTCTGGAGAACCAGGGCCTCGACCGAGTCGCCCACGTTGACGATCTCAGACGGATCGACGTCCTTGCGGATGGACAGCTCACGGGCGGGAATGACACCTTCGGACTTGTAGCCGATATCGAGAAGTACCTCGTCGCGCTCGACGCGGACGATCGTGCCCTGTACCAGGTCACCATCGTCGAAGTCGGTCATCGTACCGTCGATGAGTGCGTGCATCTCCTCGGCGGTGTACTCGGTCTGCTCGAACATCTGGCCTTGCAGTTCTTGCTCGGTCACTGCTGTGGACCCCTTCCAAACCGGGGCCCCTTTTCATGTCCGTCGCCTACAGGTCCGTCGAAGGGTCTGAAACGATCCGTGATCCGTCGCCTACAGGGGCTTACATGCTATCGGGGCGCCAACATTGTCAGTGGCTCGCGAGCACGGCAAAAGCCGCCCCCCGCTGGTGAGCCATGAGTCAGTGTATACCACGCCGCCGGGTGGTGCCACCCCGATTCCGGCCCGATGTGCCCGCTTGTCCGGCCGTCGCTACTTTGCCACCGCCCAGTTGGAGCCGCTCGCGACGCTGACCTCGAGCGGCACCGCGAGCTTCGCCACGCCGCCCATCGCTTCTTGAACCATCGCCGACAACGCGTCGACCTCGTCCGGCGATACCTCGAAGACCAGCTCGTCGTGCACCTGCAAGACCATGCGTGCCAAGAACCCTTCGGCACGCAGCCTACGGTCGACCTCGATCATGGCAAGCTTGATGATGTCGGCCGCGCTTCCCTGCATGGGGTGGTTCATCGCCGTGCGCTCGCCGAAGCTGCGCAGGTTGAAGTTGCTGCTCTTGAGCTCTGGGATGCGGCGCTTGCGGCCGAACATGGTGACCGCGAAGCCATCCTCGTGCGCCTGAGCGACGGTGCGGTCGAGGTACTCGCGCACCCCCGGATACGCCGAGTAGTACCGGTCGATCATCGCCTGGGCTTCAGCGTTGGAGATCTTGAGGGTGGTGGCCAGCCCGTGTGCGGTCTGCCCGTAGACTATGCCGAAGTTGACCGCCTTGGCCCGCGCACGCATACCGGACTCGACATCATCAAGCCCCACGCCGAAGACGCGCGCCGCGGTGGCCGCGTGGAAATCGGCACCACTCGTGAACGCCTCGATCAGCCCCGAGTCCTGCGACAGGTGTGCGAGGATGCGCAGCTCGATCTGGCTGTAGTCTGCCGCGACCATGACATCGCCAGCGGTTGCGGGCACGAACGCGGCCCTGATCGAGCGCCCGAACTCGGTGCGCACCGGGATGTTCTGCAGGTTCGGGTTGCTCGACGACAGCCTGCCGGTGGCGGCCACCGTCTGGTTGAAGCTGGTGTGGAGTCTGCCGTCTTCGCCCAACATGCGCGGCAGGGCTTCGAGGTAGGTGCTCGTGAGCTTCGTAAGCTCGCGGTAGGTCACGATCTTCTCGGCTATGGGGTGGAGCGGCGCCAGGGTGGCAAGCACGCTCGCATCGGTGGAGAAGCCGGTCTTGGTGCGCTTTCCCGGCGGCAGGCCCAATCGCTCGAAGAGCACCTCTGAGAGCTGCTTGGGAGAGTCGATGGTGAACTCAAAGCCGGCAAGCTCGTGGATCTCGCTACGCAACGCTTCGATCGTGGCGCGCGTCTGGGAAGCGAGCCGGTCGAGCACTGCGGTGTCGACACCCACGCCCACGCGCTCCATGCGCGCGAGCACCGGCACGAGCGGCATCTCGATGTCGCGCAGAACGCCAAGTGAGCCGTCGGCATCGAGCAGGTCCTCAAGGTGGCCCGCAAGCCGCCTGCACGCCGCGGCGTTGACCGCAGCGTCGGGGCGCTCCTCGCTTGCGGCGGGCAGCGGCGAGCCCAGATAGTCAGCATGCAACCCCGACAGGTCGTAGCTTGAACGGTTCGACTCGAGCAGGTAGGCCGCGACCGAGATGTCGAACAACCGCGCGGGATCGACTTCGAGTGCCGACTGCCTGCACGGAAGTGCTTCATCCGGCGGGCACAGCTCGCCCAAGATCGCCTTGGCATCGTGC
>CAYXQU010000334.1:0-2105 GCA_964467305.1 uncultured Eubacteriales bacterium | reverse complement strand
CGATACCCTCCTTCGAGCCGATGAGCGCGAGCACCTCGGTGGCAGGGTCGAGCGTCACGCCGAAGCGGCGGTTGGCCCACTCGGCACACGCCTCGCGGTAGGCTTTGGAGCCGAAGTAGCTAGGGTACTGGTGGTTGCTGGGCTTCTTGATCGCCTCGGCCATGGCATCGATGATGCGCTGCGGCGTGGGCATGTCGGGGTCACCGATGCCCAAGGAGATCACGTCGACCCCCTCGGCCTGCTTCGCTTCCTTCTTGCGGTCGATCTCAGCGAACAGGTACGGCGGCAGGTTCTCGATGCGCTTGGCGGTCCTCACGTGAGCCCTCTCCCCATTTTCGTCATAGGTGTGAACGTCTGGTGGCACCACCACAGGGTGCCGTGCGTGACATGGTAACACTCGCTCAAGCGGTTGGTGTTTCGAAACCGGGTAAACGGCAGTCTATGGGCGATCACGGTGACGGTAGACGCCGATGCGGACCGACACCGTCACATCAAGCGGCCACTCAACCAAGGAGAACCGCTCCCCGAGCACCTCATCCGTGACATGGGCCGCACTGGGTCCCATGAGAACCGCAGCACGCGCATCCTCAGGTTCCAGCGAGATCGTTCGGGCCACGATCTGTTCCGAGTCCATCTCGAACCACGGCCCCAGGGCTGATGCCAGCCGCTGGTCCTTGTTGGGATCAACCGTCAGGGTCCCGGCGACGTCGACCAGTTCGCGCAGATGATCGCCGGTTGGCGTAACGACTATGAGACTGCCTTCCCGGGCGAGTACACGAGCGAACTCCCGGCCGTTACGGGGAGCGAAGACATCGAGGATGACCGCCGCGCATCCGTCTGCGAGCGGCAGCCGGTCCCACACGTCGGCGACGACCACAGCCACTCCAGGCTGCGTACGTGCCACATGCGACGCCGATGCTTTCGAGGCCTCGACCAGCACAGCAGAGTGCCCGGGACAGACGCGGCGCACGGCCGCAAGGTACTCTCCGGTGCCGCCTCCGCTGTCGACGACGGCGCCCGCTTCGCGACCGAGGGCGTCGCAGGCAGCCGAAGCCACACGATCCATGATCTCGTCGTAGTGCCCGGCTGCCAGGAACTCCCGCCGCGAGGAGACCATCGATACGGTGTCGCCGGCTGGTGGCCGGCTACCCCCGCGTGTGAGGTTCACGTAGCCACTTCTGTGCAGGTCGAACCGGTGTGCGGCTTCACAGGTGATCGATGCATCCTCGGCCCGAAGCGCCGCGCCACACACCGGGCAGCGCAGAGCCGACAAGGAATCTGCGGGAAGGCCCCTAATCGTCATCCTCTTCGATGAGCATCGAGCCGGTGAAGACCTCCTCGGCGGGGCCGGTCATGAGTACGCGCCCGTCTTCTTGCCAGCGGATCGACAGCTCCCCACCGGGCAGCTCAACGACGTACTCGCGCCCACCGCGGCAGGTCAGCGCCGCCGCGACCGCTGCCGCACAAGCTCCGGTGCCACAAGCCAGCGTCTCGCCCACACCGCGCTCCCACACCCGCAGCCGGATCCGCTCATCCTCCATGACCTGAGCGAACTCCACGTTGGTCTTCTTGGGGAAGGCCGGATGGCACTCGATGACCGGTCCAACCTCATGCACAGGCGCCGTCTCAACATCGTCGACGAAGAACACGACGTGCGGGTTGCCCATCGATACCGGAGTGACATCGAAGGTGCCTGCTTCGGTCTCGAGGGGGCAGCTGATCACCATGTCATCGTTGCCGCCGCAGCGCATCTCGGTTGGGATCGCTGCCGGCTTCAAGACCGGCTCACCCATGTCGACCGTGGCCATGTACAGCGTGCCGTCGTAGGCGCGGGTGACCTCGATGGTCAGCACGCCAATCGCGGTCTCCACAGCGACGGTGTCTTGGTCTGCCGGCACAAGACCGCGGTCGACAACGTACTTGGCGAAGCAACGGATACCGTTCCCGCACATCTCGGCGATCGACCCGTCGGCGTTACGGAACCACCATGCGAAGTCGGCGCGGTCCACTGTTGCCGGACGGATGAGCATCAGCCCATCGGCTCCGATGCCGAAGTTGCGGTCACAGAACCACTCGACGGCCTCGGGTGCGAAGTCCAACTCCTC
>CAYXQU010000333.1:0-2108 GCA_964467305.1 uncultured Eubacteriales bacterium | reverse complement strand
TGGCCGCGACACCGGTACGGATCGAATCCCGTCCGGCTGCGTCGGCCAACGCATCGGTGAGCTGCTGCAGGCCTCCCTGAAACGAGGAGAAGAAGGTGCGACGCTTCCCGCCGGGTTTGGGAGGGTACTTCTTGCGCAGCTCCTCTACCTTCTTGCGCTGCGCGAGGAAGCCAAGCACGAGCGACCCGTGCTTCTGCTCCATCTCGAGCAGGTACGGGTAGGTCGCGGCAAGCGACATCTGGGCGGGGTCTGAACCATTCACGCCACCCACCAGCGGCTCGGCGAGGCGGTCGAGACACTCGCGACCCATGCGCCGAACCACGAAGCTCTCGACAGACTCGTCGTGGTCCTTGGCGCTCTCCCCTTCGGCCCACCGCACCTTGCGCGGCAAGACGAGATCGAACGCCATCCTGAGCTTCGCAGGCCACGAATACAGGCGCGTGGTGGCCATGGGGAGGATCTTGGTGGGTGCGAACATCATGATGCCGTCGGGCATCTCGATAAGCTCGCCGTTCTTCACGATGAACGTCTTCTTGCTCTCGTCGAGCGTTCCAGTCTCATCTTCAAAGATGCCCAGCATCTTGGCGACGCGGTGGACCGCGGGTTTCTCGGTAAGGAAAGAATCCGAGCCGCCGTCCACAACGAATGTGCCTGCACCGGACGGGTCTTCGATGAGCTGGGTGTAGAGCTTGCCGCCCAGTCGATCATCCTTCTCGATCAGCGTGAACGTCACATCGTGACCGGCGTCTGCAGCTCTGCGAACCTTGTAGGCGGCGCCAAGTCCGGCAACTCCACCGCCAATGATGATGATGCGTTTCAACATCACTCCCGTTCTTCGGGTCGAGCGCGTTGTCTGTCAACTCACACCGCCGGGTGCCGGCTCAGCGGTGTGATCCCTCAGGTCTACAGGCCCTTCGCGAGTTCGCTCAACATCGCGGCGACTGGCTCGACCACCATCGGGTGGTTGTTGGGAACCGGGATGCGCATGAACTCAAGCTCGGCCGAGAAGGCCTTGTCGGCGGCCACGATGTCGAGGTCGTAGAGCGTCTCCATGTGATCGGTCATGAACCCGATGGGAACCACAGCGACACCCTTTGCAGCGGAAGCTGCGATCGCCTCGATCACGTTGTCGATGTCGGGCCCCAGCCACTCGCAGGGCCGATTCCCCTTCGACTGGTACGCCAGGAACCACGGACGTGGCGGCTCAGACGAGCCGAACACCTCCATGCCGCCCAGAATCGGTGATGCGCCCTCGGTGCCTTCAGAAAGACCCAACTTCAGCGCGACACGGTTCGCGGTCTGCTTCAAACCGGCCACGTAGGGATCTTCGTCGACCAGATCGGTCTCAGGAAGGCTGTGCGCCGAGAAGACCAGCACGACACCTTCGTTGGGCTCGATGTCGGTCAGCCCGACCGCGGTCGCGCCGGCGAAGTAGTCGACGTACCCATCGAGCGTCGAGACGAGCGGAGCTTCGACGACCTCGACGCCATCGATCTGTTCGAGCGCCGCATCGATCGCCTGTCGGTACTTGCCGTGAGCAATCTTGCTCTCGAACGCCGAGAGGGACACCGCGATCACCTTGTCACAGCCACGCGACTTGAGCTCAGCCAGCCCGTCGACGATGAAAGGGTGCCAGTACGCCATTCCGATGACGACAGGCATGGGCGTACCAAGCTCCTCCAGTCGCTCCTCGATCGCTTCGGCGATGTCGCCTGCGATGCCGGTGAGCGGCGAGGCCCCACCTATCGCGAGGTAGCGGCGCTTGACGCGAGCGAGCAGCTCCTCGCCGGGCTCGAAGCCCATGAGGTTGTGCATGAACGGGGCCACCGCATCCAAGGAGTCAGGTCCACCGTAGCCGGTGAGGAGCACACCCGTGGTCATGGTGACTACGCCCCCGCCCGAATCCGTGCCGAGTGCTCGTGCACGAAGCGGATCATGGTGCGGGCCTTCTCGGGATCGCTGGTCTTGTGGATGCCGTGACCCAGGTTGAAGATGTGCCCGGGGCGGGTGCCTACCGCTTCGAGGATCTCGATGACCTGGCGCTCGAGCTCATCGTCGGGAGCGAACAAGGCAACCGGGTCGATGTTGCCCTGGATGCCGAACTTGGG
>CAYXQU010000332.1:0-2140 GCA_964467305.1 uncultured Eubacteriales bacterium | reverse complement strand
CCGACGTGCGCGACACCGATCTTGCCAAGGCCGGCGTCGAGACGCTGCGCCTCACGGTCCCGGAGCCGGGCAGCCACTTCCTGGGCGACATCTTCAAGGCGGTGTCGTTGCTGTTGCTCGCGATGGGGGTGATGGCGCTCGCCTTGTCAGCGTTTCTCGTGGTGACCACGGTACAGGCGATCATGGCCCAGCAGGTTCGCCAGGTTGGCATCATGAAGGCCATTGGCGGGCGCCAGTCCCAGATCGCGTGGATGTACCTGGCGCTCGTCTTCGCCTACGGCATCATCGCCGTGGCGGTGGGGCTGCCGGTGGGCCTGTCCACCGGCGCCTGGTTCGCGAACTATGCAGCCGACATTCTGAACTTCCGGCTCACGAGCGACTACCCGCCGCCGTGGGTGATAGGGCTCGTGCTCGCGGTGGGCATCGTCGTGCCCATCGTGGCCGCGGCGTTTCCCGTGCGCAAAGGCGCCACGCTGCCGGTTGTGCGCGCCCTCGACGCCGCAGGCACCCAGACGCGCTTCGGCCACGGGCTCATCGACCGGGCGCTGGGGCTGATCCGCGGCCTTCCTCGGCCGGTCGCGCTGTCGCTTCGCAACACCTTCGTGCGCAAGGGACGCCTGATCCTCACGCTCACCACGCTCGTGCTGGCATCGGCGGTGGTCATGGGAGTGTGGACGGTGCGCTCGTCGATGCTGCAGACCGTCGATGACATGGCCGAGTGGTGGAACTACGACGCACAGGTGTTCATGGCCCGTCCACAGCCGCGCGCACCACTCGAGCGCGAAGCCGGGAAGGTGCCCGGCGTCACCGCGGTCGAGACCTGGTTGGAGAGTCAGGCGTCGCTCAAGCGGCCCGACGGCACCGAGAACCAGGACTTCTACGCGCTGGGCGTGCCCGTCGATACCCGCTTCATCATCCCCCGGGTGGTGCAGGGCCGGTGGCTTGAGGCGGGCGCTGCCGATGAGATCGTCATCAACACCGATGTCCTCCGAGACGAGCCCTACCTGCGCGTCAACGACCGGGTGAGCCTCACGATCCGTGGCCAGGAGAAGCAGTGGCGCATCGTGGGCATCGTCACCGGTCAGCTCATGGGGGCGGTGGGTTTCGTGGACCGAGAAGCCCTCGACTCCGCGACCGCGGCACAAGGCAACGTGACCAGGCTGCTCGTCCAAGGTCAGGCCGCGAGCGGAGACGAGCAGCAGCAGCTCGCCCGCGCACTCGAGCGCCAGCTCGACGATGCGTCGCTGCCCATCTCGGGTTCGCAGACCCAGGCTGCCCAGAAGGAGACGATCGCGAACCAGCTGGGAATCCTGGTCACGTTCCTCGTCATCATGGCGGTGATCCTGGCGACCGTGGGCGTCATTGGCTTGACCGGCACCATGACGATCAACGTGCTCGAGTCGACGCGCGAGATAGGCGTGATGCGCTCCATTGGTGCGAGCCACGCCTCGATCTTTGGCATCTACATCACCGAGGGCATCGTCATCGGCCTCATGGCATGGGGCATCGGCGCGTTGTTGTCGTGGCCCTTCTCGGTGTGGCTTGTCGATGCTCTGGGCGACGCGATGGTCCTGCCGCTTTCGTACGCGTTCTCGTTCGTGGGTGTTGGTGCGTGGCTCGTGCTGGTGCTCGCCATCGCTACCATCGCAAGCCTGCTGCCCGCGTGGCGCGCTTCGCAAGTCTCGATCCGAGACGCCATCGCCTACGAGTAGGGGCGGCGGCTCAGCCCAGCCGCACCGTCACGCCCAGCGTCTCGGCGAGCCGGCGCACGGCGCTCAGGGGCGCGTCCTCATAGCCGGTCGCCTCCCACTGCGCCACTACTCCATCGTCGACTCCCAGCAGCGCAGCGACTTCGGCGACGCGCATGCCGGCCGTTCTGCGCACCTCTGCAAGCGTGCGCCCCGGTTCTTCTCGGCAGATCGAGGGTTCGCCGCCTATGCGGTCGACAGCGAGCGAGGTTCCACCCACCAGCACCCACGCCGGCACGGCGCAGATCCGCTCGTCGAGCACGCGCACCTCGTCGCCCAGGTATGCGATCACGCCCATGCGGAACCGCTCTCCCATGCCATCGCGAAGGGCGCGCAGGCCGCGCGTGTCGTTCCAGCGCACGGTGCTTGAGGACTTGAGTTCGACTCCAACC
>CAYXQU010000331.1:0-2151 GCA_964467305.1 uncultured Eubacteriales bacterium | reverse complement strand
GCACAGTACCCGCCCATCCGTGGTCCCGGGTTCAGGACACCGGTCGACGCAGTCGCCGGTCTCGACGGTGTCGCGGTCGCCCAGGTAGGGGCAGAACGCGCAGGTGCGCCCCCCGGACAGGACTTCGCCTGAACCGAAGTCGACGACCGAGACAGAAACCCCGGCCGCCGAGAAGATCGCATCGGCACCCGCGCGCCACTCCGGAGACGCGAACGCCTTCCGGGCGATATCTATGTCGCTGATCGTCACGCGGTGCCACCCCACTCGAGGACTCTTTGCATCCGAGTGGTGTTATCGGCTGCTGAGGCGGCCGACTTGAAGTCGCCGGCGTCGGTGGCGAGGAGGCGTACGCCGCCGTGGGCACGGTCAAGCGACAGGTCAGAAGCGTCCGCGCGGAACCACAACCGTGAATACCGTGCCCTCGCCCACCACGCTCTCGACGCCAATGCTCCCGACCATCGCGTCGACGATGTTCTTGGCGATGGCCAGGCCAAGCCCGAAGCCGGACTCGCCTTCGGCGCGCGCGCTCTCACTTCGGAAGAAGCGGTCGAACAGCCGCGGGAGTTCGGCTTCGGGAATCCCTTTGCCTGTGTCCGACACTTCGATGACGATCTCGTCGCGCTGGCGGTGCGTTCGCAATGCTACCGTTCCGCCCTCGGGCGTGTACTTACCGGCGTTGTCGAGCAGGATCGACATCACGTCTTCGAGGCGCTCGGAATCGCCCAGCATCACCAGCGACTCATCCTCCGGCCCCTCGAACTCGATGTCCTTGTCGAGATAGCGGCTGGCGGTCGCCGCAAGGCGGTCGCGCGCCAGCGCGTTGACGTCGAACCGCTCCGTCTTGAGCCGCAGGCCCTGATCGGCCTGGAGCAGGTGAAGCAGGTCGTTTGTCAGGCGCGCCATCCTGCGGGACTCCCGGTCGATGGCATCGATCGCCTCGCCGCGCACCACGGGGTTCTCGGCACCCCAGCCCTGAAGGATCGTGGTGTAGCCCCGGATTCCGGCGACCGGCGTGGCGAGTTCGTGCGACGCGTCAGCCACGAAGCGTGACTGGGCGTCCGCTCGTCGCTGGAGGCGCTCGATGAGGTTGTTGATCGATCGCGCCAGATCGCCGATCTCGTTTCGCCCACCCTCAGGGAGGCGCTCCTCGAGCCGGCCGGCATCGATTGAGTCGGCGGCCTTGCGTAGGTCGTCCACGAGATTGAGGACCCACACCATCGACGTCTGCATCAACGCGACCATGATCAGCATCGCCGACAACGCCAACACCGTCATGGGCAGGCGGATGGCATCGATCACGAGTTCCTCGTTGGTAGGCACGTAGGTCACGTCGAGGACTCCGGCGGAACCGTCCGGGAAGGTGAGCGGGACATGGACGATGCCACGGCCCAGCCGCGCGTCGGATACGAGGCCGGCAAGCAGCTCGCTACCCCGCTCGAAGCTCGTGACCGACCGCTCGGTCTCGATCGCCCTCGCCCGGCCCCTATCGTTGTCGGGATGCGCTGCCGAAGGATCGCTGTACCACAGCAGCTCGGAGTCGCCCATGTACAGCGCGAACTCGGCCTCGGTGAGCCCCGAGCGCTTGAGTTCCTCGGGAAGCCGACGCAGCAACTCGCCCATAGCCAGTGCCTCGCGCTCGGCATCCGACAGCGACGGCTCTGAGACGGCGAGCTCGGACTCTGCGATCACCCCGCGCACCAAGGCACCGGCCGACGCCGAGACCCGCTGCGCGGTGTCGGCGAGCACGACACGCATACCGTCCGAGACGATCACGTAGGTGGTCAGAGCCACGCCGCCAACCACGAGTACGGCGAAGAGAACCGAGACGACGAGCAGCCATCCCCTGAGGGACCAATCTCGCATCTAGGTCCTCGAGAAGAAGTAGCCCACGCCGCGGATCGTACGGATGATCTGGTTGTCCTTGTCACCGATCTTGTTGCGCAGGTGACACACGAAGACCTCGATGACGTTGCTGTCGGTGCTCTGCTGCCCGCCCCAGACCTTCTCGAGGATCTCATCTCGGCTGATCACGCGACCGGCGTTGGTGACGAAGAACTCGAGCAGGTCGTACTCTTTGGCGGTGAAGCTCACCGGCTCGCCACCCACCGTCACGCTGCGCGACGCCGGATCCACTTCGACGTTGCCCGCTTT
>CAYXQU010000330.1:0-2179 GCA_964467305.1 uncultured Eubacteriales bacterium | reverse complement strand
CATCAGGTGGACCATCCGGTAGACGAACTCCTGGTTGGTGAAGTGCCCCGCCGAGACGACCCGCATGCCCCTGCGCACGAACTCGGCGTCGCGCTTGCGCTCGAGGTCTTGCCAGTGCAAGCAGACGGTCACCGGCTGGTACACCTCGGGCAACGCGGCCAGCTCATCGGCCAGCCGCGACCAGCGCGTGTTGGTGTCGGTCACCGCAGTCGAGTGCATGGGAAAGACGATCGTGCCCTCACGTTCTGACGGCAGCGCCCACCCGTGTGACTTCATGATCTCCAGCGCGTAGACGAACGGTGCCGCCGAGGGGATGACAAGCTTGTCGGAGTGGTTTGCCCAGACCTCGTCGCGGTACGCGGGAAAGCTGAGGACGGCCGGCACCGGCGCGGTGGCCTCACCCTCGAACAGGACGGAGTCGTTCAGGTACACGCCGTGAGGCACGAGCGCCCACAGCGGCGCGCCGGGCGGCAGCTCTGCATACGTCTTCAAGATGCCGGCACAGCCGTAGTTGCTGTTGGGCCAGTAGATCTCTGGATGCTTGACCACCCGAGGTGCACACAACCGAGCAAGTCGCTCCTGGTCTGCAAGCGCCTGCTCTCGAGTGATCACGGTCCGCTACCCTCGCGACTCGGCGAGCCAGCGAGCCGCGTCCTTCGCGTGGTAGGTGAGGATCAGATCCGCACCCGCCCGCTTGAAGCCCATGAGGGTCTCGAGCACCACGCGCTTCTCGTCGATCATGTCTGCAGCCGCGGCGGCCTTCACCATCGAGTACTCTCCCGAGACGTTGTAGGCGGCCGTGGGATAGCCGAACTCCGTCTTCACGCGGTGGATCATGTCCATGTACGCCAGTGCGGGCTTGACCATCACGATGTCGGCACCCTCGGCGATGTCGAGGGCCGCCTCGCGGATGCCCTCTTCGGCGTTGGCCGGATCCATCTGGTACTGCTTGCGGTCGCCGAAGGTGGGAGCGCTGTCGGCGGCGTCGCGGAACGGCCCGTAGTAGCCGCTCGCATACTTCACCGAGTAGGCCATGATGGGGATATCGGTGAAGCCGGCTTCGTCGAGGGCTTCTCGGATTGCCGCCACACGCCCGTCCATCATGTCGGATGGCGCCACCATGTCCACGCCCGCCTGCGCGTGCGTCACAGCCTCTTTCGCGAGCAGCTCAAGCGTGACGTCGTTGATGACGCAGCCGTGGTCATCGAGGATGCCGCAGTGCCCGTGGTCGGTGTACTCGCACATGCACACGTCGGTGATCACGTAGAACTCCGGATCGTGCGCCTTGATGGCGCGGATGGCGCGCTGGATGATGCCGTCGGGGTCGTAGGCCTCGCTGCCCACGGCGTCTTTCTCGCTAGGCAGGCCAAACAGGATCACCGCAGGGATCCCCAGGGTCTTGAGCTCGTCGATCTCTGCCGGCAGCTGGTCGATGGTGAGCTGGAAGACGCCCGGCATCGACGACACCTCGTCGCGCAGGCCGCTACCCGGCTTCACGAACAGCGGGTAGATGAGGTCGGCGGCGGACAGGGACGTCTCGCGCACCATCGAGCGAATGGTCTCGCTCGCACGCAACCGGCGCGGACGGTAGGTGGGAAACTGCATCTGGACTCCTTAGCGGTGAACGATAGCGGGCCCCGTTGGCGGGTCCGTGGTGAGGTATTGCGGGGTGGCTACTCGACGAACTGATCCACCGAGACCTTCTCGGCGTCGGCCTCGGCGGCTTTGCGCAGCTCGCCGCTCTTGCCAATGCCAAGCTGGTAGTTGACCCAGCGCTTGTACTGGAACACGGCGTAGCCTATGAACAGCAGCAGGCCAAGCCAGAACAGCAGCTGGCCGAAGAAGTAGACCACGTTGCCGTAGTTGTTGACCCAATCGACCAGGCCGCCGGACTCCGCGTAATAGAGATCTTCCATGCCTTCCACGCTGATGCACTCCTTCAGAAGTAGGTTCGCGACCGGGTGTAGGTCAGGCTGCGGTCTTTCGCCGGAGCATAAGAAGCTCCACTTCCAGCCATTCTAACCGCTTTGCGCACTGTTGGTGGTCATCGGCGTGCGTATTCACACTCATCACACACGCACGAAGAAGGCCCCGCCGCATCCGGCAGGGCCTTCCGATTCATCGATGGTGGAGACGAGGAGATTCGAACTCCCGACCTCTGCCGTGCGAAGGCAGCGCT
>CAYXQU010000329.1:0-2180 GCA_964467305.1 uncultured Eubacteriales bacterium | reverse complement strand
GTTCGACGCGTGACATGTCTCAGCCCCTTCCGCGGTGTCTGGCGATGTTTGGGCCGATTCTACGCGCAGAAGGTGCCGCATTGGCGCCAACAAGGGTTTCACGCATCGTCCCCTGCAGGCGGCGCTTGGCATTTCGGGTAGTAGCGCACGCCCTTGATGTCTGCGAAGTGCGCGTCTTGGGTCCACAGGGTGGCGTTGTGGCGCAGCGCGGTTGCCAGAATGATGCTGTCTGCCATGGGCAGGCGGAGCTCCAAGCTGATGCGTGCGGCGTCGAGCGCAAGCGATCGATCGAGGTCGACCACGAGACCTTGCTGCATGGCCCGCACGTTGAGGTTGGCCTGGGCAGTACCAGCCTGGGTGGAGACTCGTTCGTAGACTTCGAACAGCGTGATACTTGGTACCACGAGCTCACACGTGCCCTCGATCGCGCCGGCGAAGAATCGAGCCGAGGGACCGTTGGCGAGGTACTCGAGCCAAGCTGACGAGTCGACGACGTTCACACGCGGTCCTCGTCATCTCTAGGCACAGTGGTGTCGATTCCAGGTAGCGAGCCGCGCAACGAGCGGATATCGATGATGTCGACTTGCGGGCGCGCGAACAGGGCGTCGATCGCCTCACGGATCAGACGCGCCTGGGTCACACCGCGACGCTTGGCCTCGAGCTGGAGGAGGGTGTCTTGTGCCGCATCTATGTAGACCTGCTTTCGCACCATGCGAGTCATGGTGGTACTCCCTTCGTAACCAGGTCTTGCTGGAACCTGTAACGCTTCATACCTGCGTGTGGTCTCATGATGATGTAGAAATCATACATCGTATGACTCGGGAACTGCAGAGCGCGCCCCCACTCACGCCTCCTGCTACCATCAGCTCATGCCACAACCGCATCGCAGCACGCCTCGACGAAAGCGGCTCCGCAAGGCGCTCGCGGGTGTCGTGCTGTTCTTCCTGGGCAGGGGGCTTGTCTCGGCGGCCAGGCATGACGCCCGCGTGAGGCGCGAGATCATGGGATGGCCCCAGCCCACACTGGTCACCATCGCCATCGCGCCGGACGGGCCGCGAGCGTCGTGGCGCTACGCCGATGACACGCTTAGCTACTTGGGCGGCACCGAGGTCGATGAGCGTCCCACGCTGCTCGTGACCTACAAGAGCGTGGATGTCGCGCTGCCGGTCTTGCTGGGACGCACCGGAATCCTCGCGGCGTTCGCCGAGCACCGCTCCACGCTGGCGGGCGACATCGGGCACGGCGATGATGTCCGGGAAGAGGTAGCCCTCCACGATGTGCAGGCAGCGCACGAGCGACATGCCGTGCCCATCCTGCCCACGCGACCGGTTCGCGAGGTCTTCTTCGGCAGGGTGTATGCGTCGCTTGTTGGCAGCTCGGTGCAGATCAAGGAGTCCGCATGATCCCGAAGTACTACGAGTTCAAATGCGCGACCAAGATCCTCTCGGGAGAGCACGCCTTCGAGCACCTGCCCTACGAGCTCGCGAACCTGGGCGCGGTCCGGGTGCTGGTGGTGACCGATGCGCGACTCAATTCGCTGGGGATGCTCAAGCCGGTGATCGCGGCGCTTGAGGACTCTGAGATCGAGATCGCGGCGGTCTTTGACGACGTGCCGGTGGACTCGGCGGTCGAGGCCGTCAACGCGCTCGCCAACCGCTACCGCGAGATGGACTGCAGCGGGATCGTCGCGGTAGGCGGCGGCTCGGTGCTCGACACCGCCAAGGGCGCGGGCATCGTGCTCGCCACCGGTGAGGCCGACCTGATGCACCTGCGCGGCAGTGAAGTGCTCTCGAACGTGACGCTGCCACCGCTTGTGGCGATCCCCACCACCGCCGGTACAGGCGCCGAAGTCACCGGCGCGGCCGTCATCAAGGACACCCAGCGCGACGTGAAGATGGCGTTCGTCTCGTTCGACCTCGCCCCGCACGTGGCGGTGCTCGACCCGCGCATGACCGGTGCGCTGCCGCCGCGTCTGACCGCCTCCACGGCGATGGATGCGCTGGTGCACTGTGTCGAGGCCGCCACCAGCCGCCAGGCCAACCCGCTCTCGACCGCCTACGCGCACGCTGCGATCGCACTCATCCGAGACAACCTGCCGCGCGCGCTCGATGACGGCAGCGATACCACCGCGCGCCTCGCGCTGGCCAACGCCGCGCTCATGGCGGGGGTGGCGTTCAGCA
>CAYXQU010000328.1:0-2190 GCA_964467305.1 uncultured Eubacteriales bacterium | reverse complement strand
GTCGTCACACCTTTGGTCCGGTTCTTGCTGCGGTCGGCGGCCACGGTGAACGTGAGCCCGTCGAGGCTTGTCTCTACGCGATAGCGGTACGCGCGCTTGGCGCCGTTGTACCAGTCCGTCCGCACGCCTGTGACGGTCTTGCTGGAGCCGAGATCGACCATCCACCACTGGGGATACCTGCGCGAGCTCGCGGACCAGCGCGTCGCGCTCTGCCAGTCGTTGCCCCAAGACGGGGAGTAGCCTGGCTGCACGCTGCCGGCCGTCGCTGGGAGACCTGCAGGCTCGGCCGTACCGGTGGAGATCGGGGTGTTCCCAGGGACTGCGACGGCAGACGCGGACACCGCACGAAGGACGACGTAGCGGTGGTGGCGCTTGAGTACGCGGTACCGTCGCACCCCGTGCACCTTCACGTATCGGTGGTGATCCCGGACCAGGAGCCTCTGATTACCGCGCTTGACCACATCCGCGTGCCGGCCATGCTTGATCACGCGGCACTTGAACGCCTTCGAAGTCGAAGCCGATGCCGGGGCGAGTGAACAGAGACAGATGGTGAGTGTGAGCAGCGTGAGCAGTGCGGCTGCGGCAGCGAGCTTCTTGTACACCGTGGCCCCTCCAGGGCGGGGAACCGGGATCACATCGGTGTCGGCGGGCGGACCGCGCGAAGTCAGGTGTCGCACCGACGCGACTCACTGGAGTTCCGTTGGACTTACGGTGAGCAGTCGTCACTACTCGCGGGGAGGAATCGACGAGCTGGGGGCGTTTCTTGAGCGTGTAGACGACTATCCATTGTCAGGCGGGACAACGAGGGGACCCCTCAACAAATCGCGTGAGGACGTCGATAGGCCCTGTCGGGAGTGTGTAGAGTGGGCTTCAGAGGGGCGTCCCGGCGGCTGGGCGTCGAACGGAGAGGCATGAACACCGCAACCACGCTGTTGCCGGCACTGCTGTTGTTGTACTTCCTCTGGCGCTCGCTGCGCCAGCGCGTCTTCCTGCTCGGTCTCCCCTTTCTTATGGACATGTACTACTCGGTGTTCTTCGACAGGCTCAAGATCTTCTGGTTACCCAATCAGTGGCTACCGGCCGACCACATGATGTTCTGGCTCTTGGCCACCTGGATCATCTACTTCGATCTCCTGCTTCCCGGACGCCGGCGCTCGGTGCGGGAACTCCGCCTCTTCGGGCCCCGACTCTCGGCGCCCGAAGAGCTCGTGCTGGTGGGGTTCGCGGCCTACATGCTTTTCAAGGTCGGCACGACCGCGATGCGTTACACGGATCTCGGGACGGCGATCAGCGAGGCGAGGATCCCGCTCTATGTGTTCGCCGGCTACCTGCTGTTGCGCGGAATCCTCAGTCACGCTGGGCGGAAGGACACGGTGGACCTTCTCGCCGCAGTCGTCGTCGTCAACACGATCGCCGCCGGCTTCTACGTGCTGCATCAGGGATTGCACATGTACATCTACTCGGGCCTAGTGGAGCACACGTATCTCGTCGTCAACGGCGAGGTTCTGACGCGCAGCTTCTACTTCATGCCACAGTACCTGCCTCTCTCGATCGCGTTCTGCGCGGCGAAGCGCACGTGGAGTCCCCTCTGGCTCGGCGTTTTTGTCGTGACTCTGGCCGCCATATGGGTGTCGTACACGCGTGCGCTGATTCTCGTGGTGATAGTCGAGATCGTGGTGATCCTGGCCGTTCGGCTTCTGAAGCAGCGCGACGCCTGGCCCGCGGCCAGGCGCGTCCTGCAGATTGTCTTGCTCGTCGGCGTGTTCGTCGGCGCGGCCGTCGTCCTGCTGCCCACCCAGACCGCCTATCTCTTGTCCCGGATTGAGGAGACCCGATCGAGTGGCAGCGCGCTCAAGGACAACAATCTGCAGTATCGACTTCTGTGGTGGAGAACCACGAACGAGTGGATCGGCGACGACCGCGTCCTGGGCATGGGATTCCCGTCCGCCGCGCAGGATGCGCGGGCGACCAGGGTCAGTCAGATGGCGGCAGATGTCGTATGGGTACCGACGGTCTGGAACCTTGGCCTGGTCGGGGTCGTGGGTTTGGCCGGCCTCTTTGCAGCCTTCGGTTGGCGTGCCGCCACCCTGAGCTTGGCGAGCGAAGGCGACGCCGCATTCCTCTCAGTCGTCTTCCTCGGCGTGGTCGTCGGCGTGTTCCTGCTCGGTTTCGTGGAGTGGACCATCTTTG
>CAYXQU010000327.1:0-2197 GCA_964467305.1 uncultured Eubacteriales bacterium | reverse complement strand
ATCAACCGGTCAATATATCCAGCATGTGTACGGTGTTTGCGGAAAGCGAGGTCACCGGCCTGGTCCACAGGGGCGAGGACCGGCCGTCGATCGCCCGGGGACTGCACGAGTCGATCGCCAAGCGGACGCTGTCCTCGCTGCGCAGGGTCAACGCGCAGGGCCCGTTGGTGTTCGCGGGTGGAGTCGCGAAGAACGCTGCCATGGTGCAGCTGGTGAGCGTGGGGTTCGGGAGCGAAGTGGTGGTTCCCGCCGAGGCGCAGACAGTCGGTGCGTTGGGCGCCGCACTGGTCGCTCTCACCACGCACAGGGAGGGCTGAGAAGTGGCCGGAATGCTCCCCATGATGAAGAACTTCCTACGCGACTGGCGCTCCTACCGCTCTGGACTCGCCGAGCAGGACAGGTGGATTCGAGCCTACGCCACGAAGAAGGGTTACTCGGTCAATCCTCGGTGGATGGTCTACACGAACCTGAAGCTCTGGCTCGCGGACAGCCACGCGATGTACGGCAGGCGGTACTGTCCGTGTTTCGAGCCCACCGGTGACAAGCAGGCGGACAACAAGCTCGTGTGCCCCTGCTCGTATCTTGAAGCTGAGCTCGAGGAGCGGGGCTGGTGTCACTGCACCCTGTTCGGCAGGGCGGATCTCACCGCTGCTGACTTCAAGCGCGCTGAAAGCGAGCTCATGGCCGAATACCGAGACACGCCGCTGGCCTGGGTCGAGAATGTGCTGGACACCAGAGGGCAGCACATTGACGGGCTGAGGGGGCTACCGGTGCCTGACGCGATCCATCAGGTGAAGCGCGCGCTGGGCGGTCACGGCGTACCGCTCGATGTGCTGGTCGCCACACAAGTCGAAGCGGCACACTTGGAGCGGCTGGCACAGCTACGCGGACTGGGGTGCGCGGTGAGCGAGCGAGCGGAGGGTGGCCCGTACCACGTGAGCCTGCGCTGAGCCGCGGTATCCGCTGACGCCGGCTGCCGCTCAGGCCCCTACTCGTAGCCCCATCGACGGCTCCCAGATCCGCCATGCATTGGCACCGTCGGTCTTCGCGGCGTACATGGCGACATCTGCCTTGATGACCAAGGAGCGGTTGTCGTCGACTTCCGGGTCGAAGATGGCGAATCCGATGCTCGCGTCGATGCACTCGGGCTCAGGGAGGCTCCGCAACGGGCGGCGTATCTCGCCCAGGAGGCGCTCGGCGATGGTCGCGAGTTCCTCGGTGTTGGTCAGTCGGGGGAGCACCACGACGAACTCGTCACCACCTATCCGCGCGATCATGTCTTGGTTGCGGATCGCCGATGACAGGCGCTTGCCCAGCTCGATGAGGACGGAGTCCCCGGTCTCGTGCCCATGGGCGTCGTTGACGGGCTTGAAGTGGTCGAGGTCGATATAGGCGACAGCCAGCGTGTCGCCGTACCGCTTGGCCTCGGCGATCGCCTCGGTGAGCCGCTTCTCCATCGAGCCTCTGTTCGAGAGCCCGGTGAGTGAATCGTGGAACGCGAGATACACGAGCTGCGCTTCGGTGCGCGCCCGCTCGGTGATGTCGCGTATTACCGATACGGCGACCGCCCCATCGGTCGTGTGCGCCAGCCGGGCAGAGACCTCGGTGGGGGCGATGGTGCCATCCTTGCGGATGATGCTGCTTGGGAACGACAGCGAACCACTCGCCTCGAGCCGCTCGCGTCTGTCGGCGTTGTTGGCGAGCATCTGAGGCGCCACCCAGCCAAACGGCCCCAGCTCGAGCATCTCGTCGTGGGAGTACCCCAGCAGTTCTGAGGCGCTGTCGTTGAAGTACATCAGGTTGCCGTCGAGGTCGTGAACGAGCACCGCGTCGGAGATCGTCTCGACGATCAGGCGAAGAATCGACGCCCGCTGTCCTTCCGGCACCGCTTCGAGCAGTTCGTGGGTCGATGGCGACGCACCCTCGAATGCCAGCGGGATGTGGATGTCGTGGCGCTCGGTCATCAGAGTATACGTACCCTCGCTTGGTTGATGCGTCCCGCACGTCACGGGGCGTGTGGTTCACCGGCCGGACGCAACCCGGCCTTCTCGGCTGCGGTGGTCGAACATCGCGTGGTCCGCCCGTGCAACGAACGCGTCGAGCGACTCCCCGCTTCGGTGTATCGCCGAGCCGATGCTGGCGATGACCACGACGGTGGCGTCGCCCATGCGGATTGGCAGCCCGATCGATTCACGGA
>CAYXQU010000326.1:0-2203 GCA_964467305.1 uncultured Eubacteriales bacterium | reverse complement strand
TCTCGGAGAACGCGACGATGTCGTCGAACTTGCGCCCGATCTCCGCCCGCGTCATGCCTAGGATGGCGCCGTTGAGGTAGATGTTCTCGCGGCCACTGAGCTCCGGGTGAAACCCCGTGCCCACCTCGAGCAGGCTGCCGACGCGGCCGTGAATGGCGACCCGGCCGGTCGTCGGCTTGGTGATGCGGGAGAGGATCTTGAGCAGAGTACTCTTGCCGGCGCCGTTGCGGCCGATGACGCCGATCACTTGACCGGCGTCGACGTCGAAGCTCACGTCGCGCAAGGCCCAGAGCTCCTGCACGCGGCCGCTGGATGAACCGGCGTGGCGCAGTCTGCGCAAGGGCGCGGAGGCGGCATTCGTGATGGCATCGCGTAAGGTCCCCGCCCGCTCCTGGGTGGCGCCGATCAAATACCGTTTTCCGATTCCGGAAATGCTGATCGCAGTGCTCATACGACGTCCGCGAAGGTGTCTTCCATGCGCCGGAAGTAGTAGAGACCGCCAACGAAGACGACCAGGCTCATCGCGGCGGAAAGCCAGAACATCGAGCTCGGGGCCTGCTGGCCCAGAAGCGCCCAGCGAAAGCCGCCGACCACCCCCGTCATGGGGTTCAGGTTGTAGACTACGCTCGCCCAGCCGGACGGGATCTTGCTGGTCGGATAGAAGACCGGCGTGGCGAAGAACCACAGCTGCACCAGAAACGGGATGATGTACTGCACATCGCGGTAGAGCACGTACAGAGCGCTGAGCCACAGGGAGACGCCCAGCGCGGTGACCAGCGCGAGGAGCACAAAGAACGGCAGGAAGACCACGTTCCAGGTGGGGGGCACCTGGTAGACGGCCATGAGCACCACCAGGACAACGAAGCCGATGAGGAAGTCGGGCAGGGTGCTCAGGACCGCGCTTGAAGGTATGACGAGGCGCGGGAAGTAGACCTTGGTGATGAGGTTGGCGTTGCCGACGAGGCTCGCACCCGCGCTGGAGAGTGATCCTGCGAAGAGGTTCCAGGGCAGCAGACCCGTGAACGTGAATACGGCGTAAGGCAGGCCGTAGGAGCCGCTGCCCACGCCGAGCACCTTGTTGAAGAGGATCGTGAAGACGACCATCGTGATGACGGGGTTGAGCACAGCCCACAGCACACCCAGCACCGCCTGCTTGTAGCGTACGAGGACGTTCTTCCAGGTGAGGAAGTATAGAAGTTCGCGGTACTGCCAGAGCTCGCGGAGTTCCAGAGTCGCCCAGCTCTTTGGGGGCTCGATCAGAAGCGTTGGGCCGTCACCAAGCTTGGCGTCCTGCGGGTCTGTCGCCACGTGAGCCTTTCCCGATACTGGATGATGAGTTCGCCGAACGCCAGGCTCCAGGTTCTGGCGCCGCGACGACGACTGAGTGCTCAGATCATGAGCTACTGGGTTCGTGGTTCGTCGGCAAGAGCAAGTTCCTTCGCGCGAAGTCCATGATACCTGTGATGTCGTCGCTGAGCAGGATAGGCAGGGCCTGCACGACGATATCGTCGGGCCAGTCCCACCAGCGGAGAGCCAACAGCGATGAGATGACGTCCGGTTTGAAGCGATGCATGACCACCCGGCACGGACTACCGACGGCGATGGCGTAGGGCGGTATTCTTCCTCTCACGACGCTGCCCGCTCCGATGACCGCCCCATCGCCAATGGTGGTACCGGACAGTACGAGTGAGTTCGTGCCGATCCAGACGTCGTTGCCGATCGTAACGTCGCCTTTTGTCGGCAGGTGTCCCTGAAGAGACGCGGCTTCGGGCCAAAGCTTCTCGAACGGAAACGTCGTCAGCCAGTCAGTCCCATGCTCGTTGCCCAGCATGATGGTGACTCCCTCGGCAATCGAACAGTAATCGCCGATGATCAGCCTGCCGTCCCTCTCTGTGCGGGGCACATCTGGCCTGCCGCAGCTATGGGGTCCAATCGCGTACTCAGGCAGTTGCGGCGCGAGCAGCAGTTCGCGGCGTCTTTTCTCGATGTCGCTTCGCTGTCTCGCCGCCCGGCGTTGGCGAGCTCGAGTCCGGAGGCGAACCTGGAGCCTCGGAGGCAGACATCTTGACACATCTTTCAGCAGCTGATGGGCACTCATAGTCGTTGTGTTCCGAGTTCGTCGGGCACGGGCGAGTGCCTTTGCGCGAAGGCCACGAGGCCGCTGATGTCTCCGCTGCACAAAATGGGCAGTACCTCCACGACG
>CAYXQU010000325.1:598-2239 GCA_964467305.1 uncultured Eubacteriales bacterium | reverse complement strand
CTTCTCGACGGTGACGGGTAGCCGGTTGGAGACGATGATCAACCTGTGCATGGTTCCTCCTGGGGAAACAGCGACCGGTCTGTCGCGCTCCTTGCGAGGGGTACACATGCGGGTGCACCGCCCACACCCTCTACTTACCCGAGTTGCGAAACGGGCATGAACTCTGCGGACCGCACTCGCTGTTGGCGACGCGGTCTGCCAAGGTGTACGCGTAGAGCCATACGAATCTGGAGACCCCATGACCGCGATCGATGATCTCGCCATCAACACGCTTCGGTTCCTCTCGGTGGACATGGTCCAGAAGGCCAACTCGGGCCACCCGGGGATGCCCATGGGCGCAGCACCGGCGGCCTACGCGCTGTGGGACCGCTTCATGCACTTCGACCCCAAGCACCCGCACTGGCCCGACCGCGACCGCTTCGTGCTCTCCGGCGGTCATGGCTGCGCGCTGCTCTACTCGCTGCTACATCTCACCGGCCACGACCTGCCCATGAGCGAGCTGCAGGCGTTTCGTCAGTGGGGCAGCAAGACGCCGGGCCACCCCGAGTTCGGGCTGACGCCCGGCGTCGAAGCCACCACCGGCCCGCTTGGCCAAGGCATCGCCAACGCGGTGGGCATGGCGATCGCGGAGGCGTCACTTGCGGCCACCTACAACCGCCCGGGTCACGAGATCGTCGACCACTTCACCTACGTGTTGTGCAGCGATGGCGACCTGATGGAGGGTGTCTCGGCAGAAGCTTCGTCGCTCGCGGGACACTTGGGGCTGGGCAAGCTCGTCGTGCTCTACGACGACAACCACATCTCCATTGAAGGCTCCACCAACCTGGCGTTCACCGAGGACGTGGGTGCGCGCTACGCCGCCTACGGCTGGCACGTGCAGCACGTCGCCGATGGCACCGATGTCGAGGCGATCGCCGCGGCCATCGAGCAGGCCCGTTCGGTCACCGATAAGCCCTCGCTGATCGCGGTACGCACCAACATCGGCTTCGGCAGCCCCAACAAGCAAGACAGCGCTTCCGCTCACGGCGAACCACTGGGTGCCGATGAGGTCCGGCTCACGAAAGAGGCGCTGGGCTGGCCGCTCGAACCCGCGTTCCACGTGCCGGATGAGGCGCGCGCCCGCTTCGAAGCGATGGCCGCGCGCGGCGATGGACTGCGGGTGGCGTGGCACGAGCGCTTCGAGGCGTACCGGCAGGCGTTCCCTGAGCTGGGAGCCGAGTTCACGCGGCGCATGAAAGGCCAGCTCCCCGAGGGCTGGGATGCGGACATCCCGGTCTTCTCGGCAGGTGAATCGGTGGCGACGCGCGACGCGGGCGGCAAGATCATGAACGCGATCGCGGGGCGGGTGCCCGAGCTCATGGGTGGCTCGGCAGACCTCGCGCCCAGCAACAAGACGTGGCTCGAGGCCTTCCCGGCTTTCAGCGCGGGCGATCGTGGCGGACGCAACCTGCACTTTGGGGTGCGCGAGCACGCGATGGGCTCGGTGGTGAACGGCATCGCGTACCACGGCGGCTTCGTGCCCTACGGCGCGACGTTCCTGACCTTCAGCGACTACATGCGGCCGGCGATCCGGCTCGCGGCGCTGAGCCACCTGCACGTTGTGCACGTGTTCACTCACGACAGTGTCGCGCTGGGCGAGGA
>CAYXQU010000325.1:0-588 GCA_964467305.1 uncultured Eubacteriales bacterium | reverse complement strand
CCGACGCATCAGTCCGTCGAGCATCTCGCCGCGCTGCGTGCGATCCCAAATGCGCTCGTCCTGCGCCCCGCCGACGCCAACGAGACCGCGGCTGCGTGGCGCGTCGCGATGGCGCAGCGCACCCGGCCCACGCTGCTGGCGCTGTCCAGGCAGAAGCTGCCGGTGCTCGATGTCGAGCCCGCGACGCTCACGACCGGAGTGGCCAGCGGCGCCTACGTGATCTCCGAGGCTCAAGGCGAAGCGCGCGCCGTGGTGGTTGCCACCGGCTCCGAGGTCGCTCTCGCCATCGAAGCGCAGCAGGTACTCGCCGCCCAGGGTGTCGCGGTGCGCGTTGTCAGCACCCCCAGCCTCGCGCTGTTCGCCGAGCAGACCGCCGCATATCGCGAAAGCGTGCTGCCCGCCGGCGTACCGGTGGTCTCGGTGGAAGCGGGCGTCACCCGCGGCTGGACCACGTACTTCGGCCAAGGTACCGCCGCCATCGGGCTCGACCGGTTCGGAGCATCCGCACCCGGCGACGTGGCCATGCGCGAGCTGGGCTTCACCGCCGAGGCCGTGGTGGATCGCGTCCGCGAGGTGCTCGCACCATAG
>CAYXQU010000324.1:0-2241 GCA_964467305.1 uncultured Eubacteriales bacterium | reverse complement strand
ACGTCACCAAGGGCACCTTGATCGAGTTTCCGCCGCTGCCGCCGGTGATGGCGCAGCTGCTTGCCGATGGCGGGCTGGTGGAACACTTCAAGAAGCACGGCGGCTTCAACCTCTAGGGCCGAAAGGACCGTGGTGAGATGGCGGCTCGAATCGTAGTGACCCTGACCGGCCCGGACAGGGTCGGAATCGTCGAGGACGTGACCCGAGCACTTCTGGGCGTTGGCGGCAACGTCGAATCCAGCCGCATGGCGCGATTGGGTGGCGAGTTTGCGATCATCATGCTGGTCGCGTTGCCCGGCGCCCACATCGATCGAGTCAACGACATGCTCGCGCCGCTCGCCGCCCGTGGCTACACGATCGGCCATCATGTGGCGGGTGGCTCCTACGGTGAGCCGCACGCGGACTGGGACGTCTACGAGGTATCGGTCGAAGGCGCCGATCACGAAGGTATCGTCCACGGGATCGCAGCCGGTCTGTCCGAGCAGGGAATCAGCATCGAGTCCATGGAGACCGGCATCGTCGAGGCACCGGTCACCGGCGCCCAACTGTTCACCATGCGCGCGACCGTCGTGGTGCCGCCCGATGTGGCGGACTCGGACTGGATAGCGGTCCTTGGCGACGTGGGCAATCGAGTCAATGTGGATGTCGAGGTCGCGAAGGTCGCTCGATAGGGCCTTCTCGGTCGGGCGTTCTGGTATAATGCCGCGGCGCACGCGCCGCACCCTTCGCGCGCCGGTGGGGACCGGGTCCCCGCATCGACCTCGGCATTACGGAGCCCCTCATGGCATCTGACCAGACCATCTTCTCGGCCGATAGCGACAAGGAGCAGGCGGCTCAGAAGGCCATAGAGTCTCCTGACTACCTCGACCAGGCGGTCCACGCTTTGGGAGGCGACGATCGGCGGCTGCGCCAGGTCGCCGCATCGGTGGTGCATGAGGTCGCTCTCACCAACGCCGAGCTCCTCAAGCCCTACACGGCGGAACTCGCCGACGCGCTGCACCGCCCCGAGTCCCAGACGCGCTGGGAGGTGCTGGGGGTCTTCGAGAAGCTGATCGCGGTGGACGCCCGCCTCGTGGACAAGGCGCTCGAAGGCGCCGAGACCGCGCTGCACGACGAGGAGTCCGGCGTGGTGCGCCTGGCGGCGTTTCGCCTCATGACCTCGTATGGCGCGACCACCGCCAAGCGCTCGGAGCGCGTCTGGCCCCTGCTGGCCGAGGCGGTCCGTTGCTACCATGGTGATGCCGAGTTCCCCGCGATGCTCTCCGGGCTGTATCGCATGGTGAGCGGTGCTGCGGATGACTCGGTCAAGCTCGCCGCCGCCGAGCTCATGGCGTTTGACGCCGAGAACGGCAAGGGGCTGCTCAAGCGCCGCGCGACCCGCATCGTGCAGTGCGCGCCCAAGAAGCGCGGCAGGAAGAAATAGCCCGAGAAGAACCGGACTCCAGCGTGCGGTGCGACGCCCTTGACGGCTTCGTGGCGCGCGAAGTCACGACCGACATTGACCCGAAAGGTACCCGTCACATGGCCAAGCACACCGTCACACTCATTCCCGGGGACGGCATCGGTCCCGAGCTCACCACGGCGATGACCCGCGTGGTCGAAGCGACCGGCGTCGATATCGCGTGGGAGATCGCCGAGGCGGGTTCCGATCAGATCGACAAGTACGGCACGCCGCTGCCCGAGTCCACGCTCGACTCGATCCGCAAGAACAAGGTCGCCATCAAGGGCCCCATCACCACGCCGGTGGGCACGGGCTTTCGGAGCGTCAACGTCGCGATCCGCAAGGAGCTCGACCTCTACGCATGCTTGCGTCCGGCGTTCACCATTCCCGGTTCGGGCGCGCGCTACGACGACATCGACATCGTGATCGTGCGTGAGAACACCGAGGACCTCTATGCGGGCATCGAGTTCGAGCAGGGCTCTGAGGACGCGGCGGACCTGATCAAGTTCGCCGCCGAACGCGGCGCCGGGATCATCCGCCCCGACTCCGGTCTTTCGCTCAAGCCCATCAGCGTGACGGGCACCGAGCGCATCGTGCGCTACGCCTTCGACTACGCCATCGCCAACGGCCGCAAGAAGGTCACCGCGGTCCACAAGGCCAACATCCTCAAGATGAGCGACGGCCTGTTCCTGAAGGTGGCCCGTCAGGTCGCCGAGGAGTACAAGGACTCCGGCATCGAGTTCGACGACTACATCGTCGACGCCACCTGCATGCAGCTCGTGCTGCACCCCGAGTGGTGG
>CAYXQU010000323.1:0-2245 GCA_964467305.1 uncultured Eubacteriales bacterium | reverse complement strand
GTCGGAATCGACCCGGGAGACCATCGTGGCGTACTCAGGCGACGCTCCACCATGCGCATGTCCGGCCTCATCGACATCGGGCAGATGCACGACCAGAAGACGAGGCTCGTGCTCCTTGGCCAAGCGCAGTGCGGCATCGACGTACTCGGCGGAAAGGTAGTCCTCGCTCCAGTCCCTCATGTACGTGAAGTCGGCTTTGGACTCGACACCGAAAAGTGTGTCGAAGTCGCTGGGCCCCACGAAGACGGTCTTGACCCCCGCCGCCTTCGCGGTGTCGAAGAGGTTCTCGACCGGCGCCGAACCCTTGTGCCAGTTGGTGACGACACCACTGATGTAGGGCGGTGCACCGGACAGGATGGTGGTCCAATTCGGGTAACTCAGGGACGGTTGGGGCGCGAGGAGTGTAAGGTCGGCGCCGTGGCCTCTCAGCAGGTTCAGCGTGCCCATGTCGCGAGAAGCATCCATGCGCAGCCCGTCGACGATGATAAGCACGGTGCGCGTGATGGCGGGTTGAGATGGCGCGGCCTGAGGCAGGGGCATCTCGGCATAGGGCGAGCGATACTCGACCACGGCATCCCATGAGGCCCCGGCAAGCAGGTATGCTCCCGCGGCGACACCGGCGCAGACCACCAGGACCGCCAGAAGCCGTACCCATCTGAGGATCGCCATCACGATGAGGTGCCCTCCCCGATTCCCAGCGCCGACTCCAACTCGTCAAGACTGCGAATGAACCGCTCGTAGCCCGGGTGCGCACCATCGTGCCGGTCGATCAGGACCGGAGTCATCCCCACGGCATGCGCCCCCACGACATCAGCGTACACGTGATCGCCCACGTGGGCCGCGGCTGACGGAACGACCCCCAGGCGCTCGGCTGCCAGTTCGAAGATGCGCGGGTCCGGCTTGTGAAGACCTACCTGTGCCGATGACACCACGGTGTCGATGTGCTCATCCAGCCCCAAGCCGCCCATGATGGTCTCAAGCCGCCGGTCCCAGTTCGAGATCAGGCCCACCTTCAGCCCCGCAGCTTTGAGTCGGCTCAGAGCAGGCGCGACATCGTCATACGCGGCCCATCTGCCGGCATCGCCGAACTCCTCGTAGACACGCATGGCAAGCTGTTCGGCATCCGCTTCGATGTGCAGCCGGCGGCACAGGAGCGAGTACATCCCGACCCACACCTGTGAGGTGCGCTCCTCGTCGGTCCAGAACGTGTCGTCTTCTCGGTAGCGGTCTTCGTAGTACGCGTCGACCAGCGGCATGAGGGCTTCGATCGCCTCGCTGGATCGCTCATACCCGGCTTCAGCCAGGACCGCTTTGACCACGTGGGTCACACTCGGATACGGCCTGACCAGTGTGTTGCCCACATCGAAGAAGACCGCCGCGATCATTACGGCGTCCTACTCGACCCAGTCGGTGTGGTCGGTGCGCTTGGGGGGCTGAGGCGGCTGCGACTCGGCCGGATAGCCCATGACCACAAGTGAGACGAAGTCTCGCTCGGGGGCGACGTGCATCGCGGCCTTCAGCTCGTCGGTGACCCAGCGTGCCGACGTGACCACGCACACCGCGAGCCCCTCGGCGGTAGCCGCCAGCAGGAGGTTCTCGAGTGCGCATCCAACAGACAGCATGGTGTCATCGCGGTCCACAGCCGGCTCCGCCTGAAACGACGAGACGCCAATGACCACCGGGGCATCGCCCAGCGTCGAGTACCAGCGCGCGACGGCCTCGTAGTCCTCAGGTGCCATCAGTTCGAGGTACTCGGCCAGATGGACCGTGGTCTGAGCCATGATCTCTCCAACAGCCGCACGCGCGGCGCCCACCGCGACATGGAAGCGCCACGGCTGGGAGTTGCGAGCCGAGGGCGCGAGCGACGCCGCGTGCAGCACCCGTTCGATCACAGGCCTGGCCACCTCTATGGGGCGGTACTGACGCGCGGAGCGTCGGGCCTCGATGACGCTGGCGAAATCCATGTCGGTCGGTCCTTCCGGTGCGGTGATCCGTCACGCTACGCGGCGGGCTATCGCGTCACTGGCCGTGCGCGCGGTGCTTGGTCAGCCTCACACGCGTACCACCCATCTCAGATGAATCGTACTCGACGCGATCCATAAGCGCGCGCATGAACATGATGCCGCGGCCGTTGGGAGCGTAGATGTCACCGCTGCCGGCGTGCGTACCATCGAAACCGGCGCCGTTGTCCATCACATCGATCACGATCCGGTCGGAAAAAGCGATCACGTCGACGTGCACCTTG
>CAYXQU010000322.1:0-2252 GCA_964467305.1 uncultured Eubacteriales bacterium | reverse complement strand
CAGCCGAGAAGAGGGTGACTGCCTCTACTGCCACGCCGGCCACGGCTCTGCGAGCACCTACGATTCGCTCCGGCAGCAGTACGGTTACGAGACTCCAGGGACCGCCCAGCTACAAGGCGCGAACGGCGACTACGCGGCGCTGTGTCTGGATTGCCACGGGGCGACCCAGCCGGCGCGCTTCGCGCAGGCGACCGACATCTACAGCTTCGTCACGACCGGCGCGCCAAACGCAGGGCATCGCATCGTGAGCGATGGCGCATCGCTGCCCGTTGGATCGGCGCTTCCGTGCTACGAGTGCCATGGTGCGCACGGCTCCTCGCGAGGCAACGACGCCAACATCGCGGACTCGCTGGGGGCGGGGCTCAACACCGAGACACCCTCCGAAGTTCGCGCGTTTTGCCTGAGTTGTCACACGACATCCGACACCCAGGCGGGCTGGGACAGCGGTCAGGGCGCCTACGAACCGGTCGGTTCTTCGGAGCGCGTCGTGGGCCTGCTGCGGACGGAGGGCGCTCTTGCGCTGTCCGAGAGCGTCAGCGCCCACCAACAGGACTCGGATCGCTCATGCTACGAGTGCCACGGTGACGATTACGCCGCCGGGGGTAACAACGTCCACAACCCACTGGTGCCCGAGTACGAGGCATCCGCGCACACAGCCGAACCCTCGATGTCGGCGACACTGACCGTCGGTTCCGTCGAGGCGCAGCTGGCCTGTAGCGCATGTCACGACCTCGAGCTTGCCGCTGAGCACGCGAAGAGCACATCGTCGTCGGCTGCGGCGAGCTGCCTCGCATGCCACCCCGAGCCGCGTGACTCGCTGGGTGAATGGGACCGGGCGAGCTGTGCAACCGGCGACTGCCACGCGGTGGGCGCTTCGGCCGAGGCCCACTCGGCCATCGCGCCTGCACACGAGAGCGCCACGCAAGGGTGCTCTGACGCGGGCTGCCACTCGGCGAACCTCGCGGTGACCCACTCGTCTGCGACGACCACCACCACGGCCGGTGTCGAGCGGACGTCGTGTCTGGTCTGCCACGATAGCCAGGTGCCTCCGTCCACGAGCGAGTGCACCGACTGCCACCCGGGCTACTCGGCGTACCGGCATGCGTACTCGGTGCCCAGCCACACCGCCGAGACGACCGGCACCGTCGAGATCACGACCGCTGCCGGGCTCGAGGTCTACGATGAGATCGACTGCTCGTCGTGCCACGGCTCAGTCGAGCTTGGTGCGGTGCACAACTCGGTCTGCGCGAGCTGCCATCCGGTGGTCGTGCCCGATGCCGTCGACACATGGGACGGGACCTGCGCGCAGGCGGGCTGCCACTCGGTGTCGGACTCCGCTGCGCAGCACGCTGATATCGACACGGCACACGACTTCCCCGCGCCCGCCGAGAAGGACTGCTTCGAGTCCGGCTGTCACGCCACCGGATCGCTTGCCGCGCTGCACTCCTCGGCCACGACCGAAGTCGCCGGCGTCACCTACGAGTCGTGTCAGGTGTGCCACCGAGAGACCCTCGATGCGGTCGAGCCCGAGCCGCAGACCTGCTTGACCTGCCACCCTTCTGCGACTGAGGACCACGACTAGTCGCCGATTGCGCTAGAGTGTGTCTGCACTCCTGCGCCCTAACAGGTCACACAAGCCGCGCAACAGCCAACAAAAGGCCGCACGCCGCGCGCCCGCCAAGGAAGGTCATCAGATGCTCGACGCTCGGTACTCCATGCGTTCACACGTCTCCGGCTCGCTGTCCGAGTCGAACGTCGGTGAGAAGGTCACCCTTGCCGGATGGGTGGGCAAGCGCCGTGATCACGGGGGACTGATCTTCGTGGACCTGCGCGACCGAAGTGGCGTAGCCCAGTGCACCTTCGACCCTGAGACTTCAGGGGCGGCGTTCGCCCAGGCCGAGCAGATCCGGCCGGAGTGGGTCGTTGCGGTCGAGGGCACGGTCCGCCTGCGACCCGAAGGCACCGAGAACCCCTCGATGCCCACCGGCGCGGTCGAAGTGGTCGTCTCAAGCATCCACGTGCTGAACCGCTCGCAGACTCCGCCGTTCGAGATCGAGGCGGGAATCGAGACAGACGAGCTCACCAGGTTGAAATGGCGCTATCTCGACATCCGTCGTCCCGAGGTCTTCTCGGCGCTGGAGCTGCGCGACCGGGTCACCCAGCGATTCCGCAAGTCGCTTGAGGACCGTGGGTTCATGGAGGTCGAGACGCCCATCCTCACCAAGTCCACCCCGGAGGGCGCGCGTGACTTC
>CAYXQU010000321.1:0-2259 GCA_964467305.1 uncultured Eubacteriales bacterium | reverse complement strand
GGGCTCGGAGATGTGTATAAGAGACAGACATGAACCATGTCAGCGGGTGGGGTGCCGCACGAAGGGTCTCAGCCGAGCTCGAATTGGTGGGACTCTCTCTCACCGCTCACCCTCTCTCGCTTGCAAGAGCAGATCTTGAGCAGCGTGGGGTGACGTGGGCCAAAGACCTGCGAAACCTGCCCGATCGCGCCCGAGTCCGTGTCTGCGGTGTACGGGAGCGCGCCCAGACCCCACGTACCCGGTCGGGAAAGCGCACCTGTTTCCTCACGCTCGAAGACCCCACCGGGCTTCTTGATGTCGTGGTCTTCTCGGATGCGCTTGCGCGTGTGGGCGACGTGATCGTCAAGCATCGCGCCTATGTGATCGATGGCACGCTTCAGAACAACTGCGAACGGGGATTGGCGATCGTGGCAGACGATGTGCGCCCCTACATCATCCGTTCGGAGTCGGGATCTGCCGTTCGCCTGCGCCGAGGGGTTCCCAGCGGGCCCATGGGCCCCGCATTGGGTGGGGCGGGTGCTCCCGAGGAAGAGAGCTGGGAGGCTGCCGTCGCCTACGCGGCGGAAGAGTCCGGAATCTGGAAGGGGGGCGAGCAGGCTCAGCGCACCTGAGGCGCGAATCAGTCACGCCGAGGCGTGCCGGTGTCACCCGGCCGCGGCTTGAGGTCGCGGCCGAACCGGACCGCGTCATCGCCGAACCGCTCGCGGACAGCATCGATACCGCGCACCAGTCCCTTTCGGGACCGCGGAGGCCGGGCCGGTACCTCGCCAGCGTTCGGGGCACCCGAGAGCGCCGCATCCAGCAAGTCGAGCTGAACCGCACGCTCCTCGAAGCCCGAGACGCCCACACCCAGCAGCCGCAGGCCCACGCCCGGTGACCACGCCTGATGCAGCAGCTCCCTGGCAACGAGGCCGAAGACGAGCTCGTCATCGGTGGCCTCATCCAGCGTCCGCTGAACGGTGCGCGTGGTGAAGTCCGAGAAGCGCAGCTTGATGGTCACCGTACGTCCGGAGAGCTGCTTGCGACGCAAGCGCTGCCCCACCTTTGCCGACAGTGCGTCAAGAGCGCCATGGACCTCCGAGGGGAGCCTGACGTCTGTCGCAAAGGTCCGCTCGTTGGAGACCGACTTCGCCGGGTCGTTGACTCGGACGGGACGTACGTCGATCCCCCTGGCACGATCCACGAGTCCGGGCCCGTGGCTACCCAGCAGTTCGCGTGCGGTCGCCTCATCGAGAGCAGCGAGGTCGCCAAGCGTTCTGATGCCCATGCCACGCAGCCGCGAAGTGGTCTTGGGGCCGATGCCGCTCATGTCCTGAATGGGGAGGGGTGCCAAGAAGGCGGCCTCCTCGCCGGGGCACACCACCGTCAGCCCATCGGGCTTGTCGTGATCCGACGCTACCTTCGCGACCGTCTTGGAGGTCGCGACGCCCACCGATATCGTGAGCCCGAGCTCTGAGACCCGAGAGCGGATACGGCGAGCGATCGCCACGGGATGCTCGGCGGCGAACATCCCGGGCGAGACGTCGATGAACGCCTCATCCACCGAGACCGGTTGCACCTGAGGGGACTCATCACGCAAGACGGCGAAGACCGCGTGGGACATCTCGTGATAGCGGCCGAACTGCGGCTTGGCCCAGATCGCGTCCGGGCATAGCTGGGCCGCACGTGCAGACGGCATCGCCGATCTCACGCCGTATGCTCGTGCTTCGTAGCTGCAGGTGGAGACGACGCCTCGCCGGGAAGGATCGCCACCCACGATGACCGGCTTGCCTCGGTACTCAGGGTGGTCCAGCTGTTCAACCGCGGCGAAGAACGCATCCAAGTCGACGTGCAAGATCGCCCGACCGGTCCACGGTCCGCTTTCGCAAGGGTGACGTTCGGCATTGTCCATGAGTCGAGTGTAGCGCGCCACGGTGCAGGTAGAATGCCTGTCAGCTCGAAATCCCCGACCCCTCGGAAGGAACCAGATGATCTTCGGCGCTCACGTATCAGTCGCGGGTGGCTACGACAAGGCGCTCGACTACGCTCGAAGCGTCGGCTGCGAGTGCATGCAGATCTTCGCCAAGAGCCCACGCCAGTGGCGCGGCCCTGCGCTGGACCATGATGCCGTCGAGCGCTTCCGGGATCTTCGGCAGGGCGGTGGATTCGGACCGCTGTTCACGCACACCGCATACCTGATCAACTTGTCGACGACCAAAGACGAGCTCTACGAGAAGTCGATCGCCGCGCTGGGCGACGAGCTCGCACGGGGGAGTGCGC